>CAYORY010000200.1:0-3695 GCA_964406435.1 uncultured Roseivirgaceae bacterium
ATCGATTTATAAAGAAGCGCCGAGAGACAGGCTCTATGACGCGCTAGCAACCCTCCGATATCCATTGGAAAAGGTGCTAAGGCCTGAATGATAAATTAGATTAATGGTAAAGCATCACTGTAATACTGGAATTTAATTGAGCTCCATGGGGGTTGCTGGCGCATTTGGATTCGTCCGAATGTTGGAATTCATTATGGATAGCCATATTGAAATTCCTTAATTGAAACGAGTAAAACAGAAATAAAAACAAAACGAAGAAATGTCAGATTTGAAATTTGAAACACTACAACTACACGCAGGTCAGGTCATAGATGAAACGACCAGATCGAGAGCGGTACCTATTTACCAAACAACTTCATACACTTTCAAGAACTCCGAGCATGGGGCTAATTTATTTGGGTTAAAGGAATTCGGGAACATCTACACCCGGATCATGAATCCAACCACGGACGTATTGGAGCAAAGGATAGCCGCACTTGAGGGTGGAGTGGCCGCTGTAGCTACTTCTTCCGGTCAAGCAGCTCAGTTTTTGGCCCTTAATAACATCATGCAGGCGGGAGACAATTTTGTTTCTACGTCTTTTTTGTATGGCGGATCCTACAATCAGTTCAAAGTTGCCTTCAAGCGACTAGGTATTGAAGCTCGCTTCGCAAAAAGCGACAAAGCATCGGATTTTGAAAAACTGATAGATGCCAACACAAAGGCCATTTATCTCGAAACGATTGGCAACCCTGAGTTTAACATTCCTGATTTTGAAGCCATAGCAGCAGTAGCAAAAAAGCATGATGTTCCAGTAGTAGTGGACAATACTTTTGGCGCTGGCGGCTACCTGTTTCAGCCGCTGAAGCATGGGGCCAACATCGTGACTGCCTCCTGCACCAAATGGATTGGTGGGCATGGCACTTCCATCGGCGGTATATTGGTGGACGGAGGAAATTACAATTGGGGCAATGGAAAGTTCCCTCAGTTTTCCGAGCCATCGGAGGGATACCACGGCTTGAATTTCTGGGAGGTGTTTGGTGAAGGGAATCCACTTGGATTGCCAAACGTGGCTTTTGCCATTCGAGCGAGAGTGGAGGGATTGAGGGATTTTGGCCCAGCTATTTCTCCTTTCAATGCTTTCCAGTTAATTCAGGGAATCGAAACGCTTTCACTAAGAGTACAACGAACGGTGGACAATGCGCTGGAATTGGCAAAATGGTTAGAGAATCATTCGCTGGTGGCGAAAGTTAACTATCCGGGATTGGCCTCAAGTCCATACCATTCACTCGCTAAAAAATACCTGAAAAATGGTTTTGGAGGAGTGCTTTCATTTGAATTAAAGGGAGAAAAGGAACAAACTACGGGAGTGGTTGATAACCTGCAATTAGTCAGTCATTTGGCAAATGTGGGCGATGCGAAAACGCTAATCATTCAGCCATCTGCCACCACTCATCAGCAGCTATCTGAGCAGGAACAGGCGGACGCGGGTGTGACGCCAAATATGCTCAGGGTATCCGTAGGCATTGAGCACATTGATGATATCAAGGCGGATTTTGAGCAGGCATTTTCGGCGGTTTTTAAGTGATAGGATGCGCACAGAAGGAACCTTATTGACTAATGAGAAATTTGACCTTGAGGTTGGAGAATCCATCTCCAATCTCAAGGTTCATTACACCACCTATGGTGTGTTGAATTCAGAAAAATCCAACGTGGTTTGGGTATTTCATGCTTTGACTGCCAACAGTGACCCAGTGGAATGGTGGCCTGGATTGGTGGGTGAAGGATTTGTGATTGATCACGAGAAGTACTTCATCGTGTGCGTAAACATGATCGGGTCGTGCTATGGTAGCACGGAACCAGACTCATTTGATTTTCCTTTGGTAACGATACGAGATGTGGTGAATGCTCACAGGCTGGTTTACCATCATCTGGGTCTCTCAGGTATCAAGATCGGAATTGGTGGCTCGATGGGGGGGCAGCAGCTTCTGCAGTGGGCGGTGGAAGAGCCTAATTTATTTGAGTACGTGATTCCGATAGCTACAAATGCAGTGCACTCGCCTTGGGGAATAGCTTTCAACGAAGCGCAGCGCATGGCTTTGAAAAACCCAAATAAGGAAGAAGGTCTTGCGGCCGCACGTGCCATGGCGATGCTGTCGTACAGGACTTACAGGTCATACGAAAAGACCCAATCGGATTTGGATAACCGTGCCTTTGATTTCTCAGCATCCTCTTATCAGCAGTATCAGGGAAAAAAATTGGTGCAGCGATTTTCACCGTACAGCTATCAAGCTCTTTCGCGTACTATGGATAGTCACAATGTGGGTATCGGTTCTTCAGTGTCTGAAGCTATACGTCGGATTGAGTCCAGAGGAGTTGTGATTGGGCTGGAATCTGATATTTTATTTCCTCTTTCGGAACAAAGGCTAATTGCGGATAATCTTAGGAATGCCTCTTTTCATGCCATTTCTTCGGACTATGGGCACGATGGTTTTTTGATAGAAGTGGAGCAGATTTCAAGAATCCTCAGAGAGGAGCTGATGGCTGTCAAGATATAGCAAGAATGTTTATTTCCGATGCTAAATCCAAGCCGGGCACACAGTGTACCGTATAGAATCCAAGCTCTTGAGCAGCTCTTATGTTGTCATAATTGTCATCTATAAACATACACTCCTGAGTATTCAGGTTATATCTGTCGAGAAGTACATGGAAAATTGCCGGATCAGGTTTGATGAGTTTTTCTTCTCCGGAAACAACGATGTTCCCTTCAAACACTTCGAAAAAAGGAAAGAGCTCCAGTGCAGTGGGAAAGGTCTCAGCTGACCAGTTGGTGAGACCGAACAACCCGTATTTTCCTTTGAGACTCAGAAGTACGTCTACATTTTCCTGAATAGGGCCATTGAGCATGTTCACCCATTCACCGTAATACATCCGAATGAGCTCTTCTTTATCAGGAAATTCCTTGATTTTGAAGCTGGTCGCTTCCGCAAGTGACCTTCCTCGATCTTGCTCTATGTTCCACTCACTGGTACATACGTGAGCAAGGAAGTCCTCCATTTCCTCATCGGAGGAGAAGATAGTTTTATAAAAATGGCGAGGGTTCCAGTCGACCAGAACCCCGCCAAAGTCAAATACAATGTGTTTGATTGCCATTAATTAAGCGGTCGCTTCTGCCAATTCCACCTCTTTTTCTGCGATAAATTTCTCCGCGTCCAGCGCGCCCATGCAGCCACTTCCAGCGGCGGTCACGGCCTGGCGATACACTTTGTCCTGGGCGTCACCAGTGGCGAATACACCTGGAATGTTTGTCTTGGACGTACCAGGTATGGTCTTGATGTACCCTGTCTCATCCATGTCCAGCCAACCCTTGAAAATGTCGGTGTTTGGTTGGTGTCCAATTGCAACGAAGAAGCCTTGAACGTTCAGGTCTCGCTCTTCTCCCGTCTTGTTGTTGATCACTCGTACACCACTTACTTCCTGATCTCCAAGTACTTCCTTGGTTTCGGTATTGTAAAGAATCTCGATGTTTAACGCATTCTTGACTCGTTGCTGCATGATCTTCGACGCTCGCATTTCGTCTCTTCGAACGAGCATGTACACTTTGTTGGTAATCTTAGATAAATAGCTGGCTTCCTCGGCTGCTGTGTCGCCGGCTCCCACAATTGCAACATCAAGTCCTTTGAAAAAGAATCCGTCACAAACGGCACAAGCCGACA
>CAYORY010000201.1:0-3675 GCA_964406435.1 uncultured Roseivirgaceae bacterium
CCTTCATGCGTGCCTCATGCACATAAAATTCTGAGCTATAAAATCCACCACCATTATTGAGCACAGCCACCATAAACTCCAGTGGAAAGTAGGACTTCAAAAACAGGCACTGGTAGCTCTCCACGGCATAAGAAGCAGAGTGTCCCTTAGCGAAAGCATACCCGGCAAAGCTCTCGATCTGGCGCCAGATGTCGGCCGTCAGCGAATCAGAGTACCCTTTCTGACGACAATTGTTAAAGAATTTATCCTTCACAATCTGGAACTCCGTACGCGACCGAAACTTCCCCGACATGCCTCTCCTCAGCACATCCGCTTCGCCCAAATCCAGCCCGGCAAAAAAGTGCGCCACCTTGATCACATCCTCCTGATACACCATCACGCCATACGTCTCAGGCATGATTTTGAGTAAAATCGGATGGGCATCCTTACGCCTCTCCTCGTGCCGATAGCGCAGAATATACTGCCTCATCATCCCCGACTTGGCCACTCCGGGCCGGATCACAGAACTAGCCGCCACGAGTCCTAAATAATCATCCACCTGCAGCTTGATCATAAGCATGCGCATGGCAGGAGATTCGATGTAAAAGCACCCAATCGCATTGGCCGTGCGCAGGTTTTGTTTGATCAGTTCGTCCCGCTTAAATCGCTTGATATCATGGATGTCGAACTCCATCGCATCGGGCTGATTCTGCTTGATGATTTCTATAGAATCTTTGATTTTACCCAAGCCTCGCTGCGCCAGCAAATCGTATTTGTAGAGGCCAACATCTTCGGCCAAAATCATATCGAAATGCGTGATCGGAAAACCCTTTGGCGGCAAGGAAGTCGCAGTGAAATAATGAATGGGTTTGTCAGCAATCAACACTCCCCCTGCATGTACACTCAGGTGGCTCGGAAATCCCTGAATTCGGTGGCCATACTTCAAGATCAGCTTATGATGATGGTCTAAATCCCGATTGGGTGTGCGCTGGATTCGGTCAATTTCATAAGCCGGCACCCCGAAGACTTTTCCGACTTCCCGAATCAGCGACTTATACTGAAAGGTGATGTGCGTGGCAATCAACACCACATGCTCGTATCGCTCAAACAAATACGCTGTGACATCCTCGCGATCAGCCCATGAAAAATCAATGTCAAAATCCGGCGGATTCTTGCGGAAGAGATTAATGAACCGCTCAAAATAAAGGTCCAACTCTACCGGATCTACATCGGTAATCTGCAGCAAGTACGCCACTATGCTGTTCGCCCCACTCCCACGTCCTATATGGAAATAGCCCATCTGCCGTCCGTAATTGATCATGTCCCAAGTGATTAGGAAATACGAAAGAAACCCTTGCTGACGGATGATCTGCACCTCCTTGATCACGCGCCGCTTGATGCTCCATGGTGGATTCTCCCCATACCGATAGCTTAACCCCTCCAAGCACAACTGACGAACCTTTCGGTAATCACCTTCCACGGATCCCGTCCAGGTTTTGAGGTTTTGTGGTTTGGCTTCTGCGCTAAAATCAAAATGGATAGACGAATTCTCTGTGATCAATTTCAGGTTTTCGATCGTCTGAGGAAGCGATTCGTATGTCTCTAAAAGCTGCTGTTTCGAAAGAAAAACGTCCACTTCCTCCCCCTTGTCCGATTCCTCCAGCTTGCTCACCAACGTATTCAAATCAATGGCCCGAAGCACTTCATGCATCTCCAATTCTTCATCGAGTACTTTTCCCGGCAGAAACGTAAACGTCGGGCAAGCCACCAGCCTCTCACGCTCCAGTTCCTTCTTCGTAAATCGTACCTGATTGATCTGGTTGGGCTTTACCCCGATGAACTCATAATCGGTCAGGTCTCGGTCAGGTCGCTTGTCCAGTGGGTAAATGACAAAGCAATCCTCAATCTCAATCTGAGGAGGGATTTTCAGGTCATTGTGTAGATGAAAGGACAAGTACTCATTCAATCGTTGAAAGCCCTGGTTGTTCTTGGCGATCCCCACAAACTGCTGTTCAGCCCCATTTCTGAAGTCAATTCCTACGAGTGGACGTACGCCTTTGATCTGAGCGAGGCGGATGAATTCAAGCGTACCGGCCGTATTGTTGATGTCTGTGAGCGCGAGAGTCTTGTAGCCCGTTTTCTGTGCAAACACGATCAACTCATCAATCGATCGGATGCCGTACTTGAAACTGAAGTAGGAATGGACGTTGAGCATGGATCTTATTAAGAAATCATGGAAAATTTTAATTTTCTCATTGAAGAAATTAAATTTTACCTCCTTCTATTCGCCAGCAATGGCGGTGGCTCGCCCGTGAACGGATTGAATCGGCTGATGGTTCGCGCTTCCATTCCAGACACCCGTAGCACCGAACGATCGCCGTATCGATCCCTGACCTTATCCATGGCCTGATACAAATCCAGCAACTCCACCTTGTCGTCAAACATGTTGATCTGATGAAAACCATTGACCAGATGACTGAATCGCACCCCTATCAACCGCACAAGCAATCGTTTGTTGTACAGCTTATCAAACAACTCCAGCGTCTTGGGAATGAGCACGTGATCCGCACCTGTGTAGGGGATCCGGTTTTGCATGGTGTAAGTATTGAAATCCGAATAGCGAATCTTCACCGTCACACAAGCGGTGAGCTTCTCCCCTCGCCTCAGCTGAAAAGCAAGGTTCTCCGCCATGGCCGTCATGATCCCCTTGAGCTTTTTCACATCAATCGTGTCTCGATCGAAGGTGCGCTCGGTAGAGATCGATTTTCGCTCGGAGTACGGCACCACGGGAGAGTTGTCGATTCCATTGGCTTTCTTCCAAATAGTGACGCCATTCTGCCCAAACGCTCTTTCCATCAAATCCACCGACATCTCCTGCAGTGTCTGGATTTTTCGCACGCCCAAACTGATCAATTTGCTGTGGGTCTTTTCGCCCACCATCGGGATTTTTCGCACAGACAAAGGCGCTAGAAAAGCTTTTTCCATACCGTGCAAAATCTGCAATTGATTATTAGGTTTTGCCTCTCCTGTTGCAATTTTCGAAACCGTCTTATTGTCCGACAACCCAAAAGAAATAGGCAATCCCGATTCTCGCATGACCTTCTGCCGTAGCTCACTCGCAATCTGAAGACATCCAAAAAAACGATCCATGCCAGTGAGATCGGCATAGAACTCATCGATGGAAGTTTTCTCTAACACAGGCACTTGTTCTTTGATGATCTCCGTAACGATCTGCGAATGCTTGGTGTAGTCGGCAGAGTTGCCACGGACGACAATCGCCTCTGGACAGAGCGAACGAGCCAGCTTCATGGGCATGGCCGAATGGATGCCAAACTTGCGAGCCTCATAACTGCAAGCCGCCACCACACCCCGGTCGCTCGTGCCACCAATGAGGATAGGTTTCCCGATCAGCTCCGAGTTGTTGAGCCGCTCGACTGACACGAAGAAGGTGTCTAAATCCAGGTGTAAAATGGCGTGTTGCACGGTGGTCTTCCTCCTACGTCATTCTGAGGCTCGAAGAACGGCTTGTGGGTGGAGAGCCGTGAGAATCTCCTGCTACAATGGATGGAGACTCTCACGCCCTGCCTTCGCAAAACCAACGCAAAGAGGGCTCAGAGTGACGGTGTTTGTTTCGTTTTTAATATATTCGTATTTCAAAATTGCGAATATTATCGCAATAAATAAATGAACGACGAT
>CAYORY010000202.1:0-3672 GCA_964406435.1 uncultured Roseivirgaceae bacterium
ACAAGGAAGGCGTTTCAGATGTAAACAAAGCAGGATTCGAAGAGTTGATGACCGTTTTGGATGCAGAGGAGAACTTCCACTTTGCCATCAAAGAAAAGGGCGGAATCATCTCAGAGCTGATCATGGTCTCCGGCGGCAAGAAAGGATTTGCGGTGCTAAGTCTTTATGGAGAAATCGACTTGAAGAACATATCCAAGATCGCACGAAGCATGCGAGTGCAGGGTCTTTCGAACCTGGAGAAACTCGACGAGGACAAAAAGACCAACTAAGAAGTGAGGATCAAATCACTCGTAATAGGACTAACGCTAATGGGGCTCGGACAGCCCCTTTTGGCGCAAGAGAACATTTTGAAGGAATTTGCGGCCAATCGCAGCGAGCGACGCTACGCTTTGTACCCAAGCACGCTGCGCATGATCAACATCCAAAAGAATGAGGCCTTCAATGAGCTGGCTACTTCCATGGAGAAGTTTCTTATCTACGACTTAGACTCCATGTCGACCGTTGATAAATCTTTCGGTACCATGCTCGACAAGTACCGTAAAATCGGTTTTGAGGAATACATGTCCATCCTTGGAGATGGGAACTCAGTGGTTTTGCTAGGGAAGGAAAAGGGCACCAACGAGCTTGTGGGTGTGGTTGGCCAAGATGACCAACTATTCGCCTTTTTTCTCAAAGGAAATATTGCCTGGCAGAAGATCCCGACCATTCTCCGCACCATGCAGGACGATGATCTCCTCAATGTTCTGGACATAAAACCAGAAAGGGACTGAACCAACGGATATGCCACACACTACCACACTAGAAGTCAAAGGGCTCACGAAGCACTTTGGCAAAATCAAAGCCGTTAATCAGCTTGATCTAACCATCCAAACAGGCACGGTCTACGGACTACTTGGCCCCAACGGAAGTGGAAAAACGACCACTCTGGGAATGCTCCTGGACGTGGTGGCACCTACATCGGGCAGCTACAGTTGGTTCGGGGGAAGACCCAAAATTGAAAGCAGAAAGCGGATTGGGGCAATCTTAGAAACGCCCTGCTTCTACCCCTACCTCACGGCTGTTCAGAACCTGCGAATTGTTGCACACATCAAAGGGTGCTCAACAGATCGTATCGAGCCTGTGCTCAAGCAAGTCGATTTGTACGACCGAAAGGACTCCAAATTCAAGACATTCAGTTTGGGGATGAAGCAGCGGCTGTCGATAGCGGCGGCTCTCCTGGCCGATCCTCCCGTTTTGATTCTCGATGAACCCACCAACGGTCTTGACCCACAGGGGATTGCTGAAATCAGAGTACTAATCAAGGAAATCGCGGATCAGGGCAAGACCATCATTTTGGCCAGTCACCTGCTGGATGAAGTGCAGAAAGTTTGTACGGATTTCTGCGTGCTCAGAAACGGCGTAAAGCTTCACGAAGGGCCAGTCGCAGATATCCTCGGCGAAACCAAAACCGTGGAAATTGCTGCGGAAGACATGGACAAACTCACCGCAGCGATCAACGAATTCAAAGGTGCGGAGAAAGTGGAGGCGCAGAACGGAAGCCTTTTACTAGAACTCACAGACGAGGCAACCGCAACAGACGTTAACAGCTTTTGCTTTGACAAAGGAATCATCCTCAAAAGACTCATTACACAAACCAACTCACTGGAGCAGGAATTCCTAAAAATCCTGAAAGAGAATGATTAGAGCATTTAAACTAGAATGGCTGAAGCTCCGGAACTACAAGGTATTCTGGATTCTGATGGGGATGTACATCCTGGCTCTATTGGTGATTACCTCCTTCGGTGGCTTCTTTTTGGAGTATCTAAAAACAAAAGGTGTTGAATTTGAGGGCATTGATCCTACCATCATCCCGATTTATGACTTCCCGGATATTTGGCAGAATACTACGTACCTCGCCTCATTTGCGAAGGTTCTACTCGGTTTCATCGTTATCATTTCGGTGAATAATGACCTCTCCTATCTCACACTACGTCAGAATGTTATTGATGGAATCAGCAAGCGTGAGTTTGTATTGAGCAAGGTCTCACTGATCCTGTTCCTCGGTTTGATCAGTTCGTTGTTCCTATTTCTTGCAGGACTAGTCAACGGCTCTATCTACTCCCATGTGCATGGAGCAAGTGTGATGTTTGACGAGTTGGAGTTTATTGCGGCCTATTTCTATGATACGGTTGTATTCTGCTCGTTTGCCTTTTTGGTATCGATCATTATCAAGAAGTCAGGTTTTGCCATCATTGCTCTCTTCCTATACACGCTGATGTTCGAACCCATCCTTACAGGAATCTTTACTTTCAACCCAAAGTTGGACGGCACCATCTATGAGGCCATTGCCCCGTATTTCCCGGTCCGTGCCATGAATGACATGATTCCTGTTCCATATCCGAAGTACATCTTTCAGGAAATCGTGGATGACGTGCCGATGCAGGCGGTACTGATCTGCACAGGCTGGTTGGCAATCTTTTTAGGTACGGTGTATTTGAGATTAACCAAGAAGGATTTGAAGTAAAGGTTCGTAAATCCAAGTATACGATTCTTACTAGCTTTCCATATTCATGGAAGATAGCTATAAAACACTCAAAGCTGAGGCTCACCAACGAGCCTCAGCTTTAAATAAAAAATCATTTCAACACAGCCTCATAAGGTTTCTTGTCTTTTTTGCTGCGGCAGGCTGTGGCTACTTAATCTATAATGGCGAGAATCGACTCATTGTTGCGCTCCTCATTCTAATTGCAATTTTTATCCTCCTCATCTTCAAACACCAGAAAATCAAACAAGAATGGCGAATCAGTCAAGAAATTGAGAAAATAAACGACGAAGAACTTCGATTCTTAGGTGGAGATCAAAGTCATTTTAGTACGGGCTCGGCGTACCGAGATGAAAAACATCCTTTCGCCTCGGACCTTGATCTGTTCGGGTCGGATTCATTGTTTCAGCATTTGTCGAGGTGTAGCACAGATGAAGGCCAAAGGGAGCTAGCGCTCATGCTTAAAAACCCATCTAAAAATCAAGAAGAAATTGTAGAAACACAGCGTGCCGTTAGTGAGCTAGCTTCTCTGGCAGAATGGAGACAAAGGTTCCAGGCGTTCGGACGAGTGCAGCCAAAGTTTAATGAAGCTATGGCGCTGGTGAAAGCTTGGGGTGAAGAAAGCCTTTCACCATTGAAGAAGTGGCAAGTTGTACTTTCATTTTTAGTTCCTACTTTGTTTATTGTCTCCGCAATAAGTTATGTTTTTTGGCCTGCTGATTTTTTGGAATATAGTCTTTGGGTGCTGTTGGCCGCAAACTTATCTCTGACCAATCTTCATGTTAAAAGGGCAAAACGGATTCTGAACAAGTCGCTGGAGATTGGTAGGTCAATCTCTCAATGCGTCAGGATGCTACAACACATTGAAAGCGCAAAATTTGAATCCAAAAAGCTAAAGAAGCTTCAAGCCTCTTTCGAAATATTTCCTTCCTCCGAATTCAACAAGCTAACTAAGATCCTATTCAAGCTTGAATCCATTTATAACGACCTAGCCATCTTGTTTTTGAGCGGATTCTATCAATATCATGTGCACGCCCTCAGGTCATTGATCAAGTGGAGGAAGGAACATGCCACATCTATTTCAGAATGGTTCAAAATAATTGGACAAACAGAAGCACTGGATAGCCTGGCCAATTTCGCTTACAATAATC
>CAYORY010000203.1:0-3637 GCA_964406435.1 uncultured Roseivirgaceae bacterium
ACCAAACAAACAAAAACCAGCTCTCCTTCAATTCAAGTCTTGGAAGTTTTGGGACGCTGAAATACGGCGTTTTAAGCTCCTTCACCCAAAACCAACAAACGAGCACCGTCAGCTATCAGAAACTTCAAAGCGATGGTTACAGGGACAACAACGAATTTGATAGGCATTCACTGAACACCTCTTGGCAGTACGCCAATGGCCGTAATAAATTCAATTTTCTCTTTTTATATGTGAGTCAGAAAGCTTTTATCCCAAGTTCCATTGGGGAGACCGCCTTCAATGAAAATCCGAAATCCGCAGCTCTTACTTGGGCTCAATCACGTGGATATGAAGAATTTAAAAAATCCCTGTCGGGCTTTTCATGGGTCAGAAAACTCACCGACGATATGCGATTGAGTAGCTCCATATACGCAACCTGGAAGGACAATTATGAGCCAAGACCTTTCAATATCCTTGATGACGAACAGACAGGCGGTGGGGTGCGGACAAGGTTAATTTTCGAAGGGAAAGAGCTTTCATACAATGTCGGATTTGAAGCATACGGAGACGTGTACGATTGGAAGACGTATGAAAATCGCTACCAAGAATTTACAGATCGAGGAAGCGTGCAGGGTGATCGATTGGATAAAAATTCAGAACTCAGAACCTATTTCAACTCATTCGTGCATACTTCTTATCGTCTGACCAAATCCACAAATCTAGAGTCCGGATTGAATGTGAACACCTCTTCGTACAGATTCCAGTCAGAAGGAAATGAGGAGATTAGAAAAACCTTTAAGCCAATCCTCTCTCCAAAAATCTCGATCATTCAGGGTCTCGGTCAGTCAGTAAATGTCTTCGCGACTTTAAGCCATGGCTTCTCCCCTCCCTCCATAGAAGAAACACTTGACTCGTCCGGCAGCTTCAACACCGACATACAGCACGAAACAGGATGGAACCGAGAAATTGGAATCAAGGGTGCCCACCCAAAATTTAGCTACTCCGTTTCGGCCTATTCTATGAAAATCAAAAACTTGCTGGTGACCAGAAGAACTGCCGAGGATGTGACCTTCGGGAAGAATGCCGGACGCACCCTGCACAATGGACTGGAAATAGAAACTGAGGCTTTAGTGTGGTCTGAACGAAATGCCCAAATAACCTCCTCGTTAGCCTACAACCTGGCACTCTATGAATTCACAAAATTCAAGGAAGACGGCCAGGATTTTTCAGGCAATGAATTGACGGGCGTGCCAAAATCACAACTGAATTTTTCTTTGGAACAAAAGGCCAATATCCTTTTTTCAGGCATCAATTTTCAATTCATTGATGAAATGCCTATTACAGATGATAACTCGATTTATACCGATGGTTTTTCCCTCCTGAATTTCTATGTTGGTGCGAATATTCCTCTTGGAAAGAATTGGACTGCCCGGAGCACCTTCCGACTTCAAAATGTGCTCAATGAAAAATATGCCTCGATGATCAGCGTTAATGCGCAGGCTTTTGGTGGGAGCGAACCACGCTACTACTATCCCGGTTTGCCGAGGAATGGGCAGCTTAGCTTGCTGATTAGTTATGTTTTTTAGACCGCTATCCAATCGACAGTTTCCAAATCCTGAGTACGTAGAATATTTTAGATACCTCCCCTAGCCCCTCCAAAAGGAGGGGAACTACTGCGGGACGTCATTTGGACAAATAATTATACACGCTACAACTCCCCCTTTGAAGGGGGGTGCGGAGGGAAGTGCGTAGCAGGGGGATGTTCTGTCGGTTGCAAAAACTCACACCGCATTGAGAATAAATTGTTAGAATAGTAGAAATGTTCAATACAAAACAAACCAAACTATGCTAATCGTAATAGCCGGACCCTACAGAGGCGGAACTGGAGATGACCCAGCCAAAATCAAGAAAAATTTAGAGAATTTGGAAGCAATGGCATTGCCTCTTTTCCGAAAAGGCCATGTGCCCATTGTTGGCGAATGGCTTGCCTTACCCTTAATGAAACTAGCGGGCTCCAAGAAAATAGGTGACGAAGTTTGGGATGAGATTCAATATCCGGTGGCTCATCGGATGATAAGAAAATGTGATGCAATCTTGAGAATCCCTGGTGAATCCAATGGAGCGGATCAGGATGTTGCTTTAGCTAAAAAATTAGGTTTGAAGGTCTATTTTGACCTGGATGAGGTACCTGACGAAAATGAGGAATCATGACGCTACTTCGCCGCGTCATTTCGAGCGAAGCGCAGCGACGAGAAATATTAGCAAGTGGGCACGAGCGACACGCTCGCCTTTAGATTAGCTTTAATCTGTAATCATAATTAGGCTTACATTCTTCTCCAATTCAATCGACACCTCTTTGTCTTGAAAATTACTGTGAACAACTTCTAGTACCACAACTCCAACAACATCTCCTATAACGGGTTTTAGTTTTCTGATTTGAATTTCGCTTCCTAAAACCTCTTCTTCTTGAATTAGAATCCCACTTCTGTAATGAAGTACCTTCATCCGTTTCACAAAAAAATTGTCGTCATTGGGAAAGCTTGTCTTAAAATCTAAAGGAGACACTACTGAAACGAACATTGAATGGGTATTGGACGAAACTAAAATGTCTTTGACCATTTCCGACTCATTAATCAAATCAATTTTCAAGTTTGGAATGTTGACAACATCGAAGATTTTACGCCCTACTTCAATTTCTTTATTATATACTATCAATTCTACCTGACCTATGTTGAGGTCAGGAACCAACGTTATTTCGTTCTTATCATTTTTAATTATCTCGCCACCAATTACCTTATATGACGGATTATAAATACCTGATAAACCAGGAACATCAACTTGAATTCTATTTTGGCAGTTTACTAAAAGTGGATTTCCTTTTAAATGATTTATTACCAAAGCTGGTTTTACAACGTAGTAGTCAAACTGCTTATTAGCGACTGACTCACCATTGGCTTTCAACTCAAGCCTATATTCTTTCCTAACGACACCCTTTCCGGCAGATTCGCCTCCCTCCAATGTTGCAAGCAATTCCAGTTTGAATTCACCTTTGCCATTTCGATCAAGTTTATTATCATCTAGAAAAAGTTCGACTTCTTCACTTTCTGAAACTCCAGACCAATAAATAGTGGCTTCATAAATAGATCCCTCGACTACATAACGTGAAATATCATTAGCAAATAGCTTAATCTCTCCACAATCATAAGTTGTGTTAGGTTGAGAACAACCTATTGCCAAAAAAACAATGCCGAAAATTATTTTGCTCATTCTTGCAATTTGTACCATTGTAAATATACTAAGCGAAATGCCCGTTCAGGCCGTTTGATTACTCCTTTTACATTGTAAAAAGGAGCAACTCTAAATTAAGTAGATTTCTCTCTGCGGTCGAGATGACAAAGTGCTCTACTCTCACACCTATTACCGGATTCCTGCCTACCGCAAGTCGGTATTCCGGCATCTCATAAAGTAACTTCGTTCACAGAATTGGCTTTATGAGTTCCCGGCACAAGGCCGGGAAAGCCCCCTGGCAAAATACCGTCATTCCGAGCTTAGGGCTTGCGGTGGCGTGTGTGGCGAAGGAATCTTCTTCGATTTTCGAGATTACTTCGTCCTCCGTCCTCGCAATGACGGAAAGTTTTAAAGTTCCTTTGAAGCCTCA
>CAYORY010000204.1:0-3626 GCA_964406435.1 uncultured Roseivirgaceae bacterium
GCCGAATACGTTGTATTTTTTATTCATAAAATTATTTGGTTCGATCGGGGTAGTCCGTGATGATTCCATCCACCCCCCATTCCAGAAGTTTGTCCATATCGGCTCGTTCGTTCACCGTCCAGGGAATCACCCTCATTCCTGCTTCTTGGATTTCAGTGACTGTGGCTGAGGATAGTAGTTTGTAATCACAGCTATAAATAGTTGGAGTGAAGCCGAGGGAGTCAATGTTATCAGACCAGCTTAAAGTATTCTCAATGAGGAGTGCAAGGGTCACTTCTGGGTACTTTTCCTTGTAATACTGGAGGACTCTGAAGTCGAAAGACTGAATGGTGACGTTCTTCCAGTCCAATTTTTTATCAACCACCTCGTAGACCAGATCCGAAAAGACAGAGACGGTTGGGTGGTATTTGTTATCGGTTGCTTCCTGACTTTTTATTTCTAGGTTATACCTCGGCTCGGATATTCCTTTTTCATTGGTGTAGGTATTCACTACGTCAATCACCTCTTCGAGCAGGGGTTTCGAGACTGAGAGTTTTTCCTGGGTTGGAAATCGGGGATGTAGTCTCAAGCCACAATCAAACTCTTTGACCTGGGCATAGGTCATTTCATAAATGTTATACTTTTTCTGAAGTACTTCAGGGAATCTGAAGCCGGTAGAATCCATGCAAATCTCGGCGGACATAAAAGGCTCATGGCTTACGAGCACTTGTGAGTCAGCCGTGATGACCAAATCCATTTCTAAGGTATTTACACCAAAATCAAGCGCCTTTATAAAAGCAGGGATCGTATTTTCCGGCATCAAGCCTCGAGCACCACGATGACCTTGAAGGTCAATCTCTGCGAAGGTTTTGGGCTTATTAGTACATGCCATGACGCCAATTATGAGCAGAATGAGGGATTTCTTCACTAGGCAAGAAATTTTATGCGCGTAAAGATATAGTCTAGAGATTCCTCATTGATGACCATGCGATAGAAATCACTGGAGCCTAGCTGCTCAGGCTGGTACCCACTTTGCCTGAGGTATTTCTTCGAAATGTTCTTATCGAACCAGTGAACCAGTCGAATTTTTCCCTGAGAAATCTCCAGGCAGGTCATCCCTCGCTTGCCTATCACACAACCTGAGTTAAAAAGGCATGGGACGTGAAAAACTTCATTGTAGATGTAGGTGCTGAACGGGCTGATGTTCTGCTTTTTCACATATTTCTTCAAGTCTTTCTTGAGCGACTTGAGCGAAGCAATGATGTCGGTTGAGGGTTCGCTGGACGCGTATTGCCTGCAAAGCTGCTCTATTCGGAATTTAATTCGTTCCACCTTGTGCATGGATTCGAAGAGCGGCCTGTGTGTGTGGCCAATGATTGTCGCGCTTTTGTTGAAAGAGGAATATGCGTAAATGCGTTTTTCGATTTTGTACTTCTTGATGCTGTCGTGCGCTACCGAGTAGTTTTTTATACCTAAAGGATTTGCGAAATATTTTAAAGTGAAGCCGACAAATTCGTTGTGTTCCTGAAAGCTCTTTGATGCCTGATGGCCATGGAAAATATTGAAGTGACTTTCCTTGTATTTAAGTCGAGCAGCTTCGATGGGTTGGTATCGGGTCTGAAGATTTTTATTGATACCTAATTCAAGATCGTGGTTGCCAATTGTCTTTATAAGTTTTCCCGCTTCGGCGTATTGATCAAATTGTTTGTAAACCGATGGCCATGTTTTCTCAATCTTATCAAGCGGAAAACGAAGCAATTCTTCGATATCTCCATTGAGAATCAGTCCGTACTGTCTGTTTTGATAATACTCGGAAAGTACCGAGGTGAATAATTCAGAGTTGGGTTTGAAATCATCAGTGGAGCCACCATCACCCATGTGCATGTCGCTGAACACCACCCATTTGTCCTCATTGCTCAGCTCTATCTCAGGGGATGATTCCAGCAGGGAATCTAGATTTCTGAAAATGAGTTTATTGCCGATTTGGATTTTCTCTGCCATGCAAGATGCCAAGGTAAATCAAATCCAAAGTGCGAATATTAAGGGAGTGTTAAATCTTACTCGGCGTAAGAAATAGAAAGTGTGCCAACCGCAAGGTCAACATCAAATGTCATGAGGTTTTTGGCCTGAGCAGAGTAGCTTTTATTCACGTACACATGCTCTTCCACCTCCTCAAAATCATCCGCCATTCGTATGCCACAGAAGGGGGAGCCTTTGACATAAATGATCACGGGTGCATCCCTGTTTGGGATGAGCACGTCCAATGAGCCTGCACCCACTTTGGCGTCACATCGGATGCGGTAATCACGCTCTCCTGCAAAATCAAGAAGGGCTGTGCCGAACCCAATATCTGCTACATAGTTGGAAGCTCGGGCATTGCCGATATTCATAGTTTCTAACGTGCCCATATCCATTTTGATGAAAAAAGTGTCCATGCTTATCAGGTTTTTCATATCCTCCTGATAGCCGATTTTCACATTGGCACTTCCAGTTTTCAATTTCAGCTTGTCGGGCTTCACATTCGACAAATCCACTTCGGTGTTTCCCACGCCATAATTCATATTGAACTGGTACACCTTTTCCTGGTTCACGAGGATTTTCCAATAATTTCCGTCATTTTCCTGATTCTTTTTTGCCACGACGAAAGCAAAACCATCACCAAAGTTCAGTGAGTTATAGGCTTCCAAATCCAGTTTGGCAAAGCAGGTTTTGCCTGTAAACTTGGTATTGAAGGAAGGGTTTATCCGTTCTAGATCAGGATTGCCAAGAATGACCATGGGATAATTAGACTCAGAGTAGTTCTTAATGAAAGAATTTCCTGAGGAGGCTTTCAGGGTGAAGTTGACTGTGTCGAAACTACACGTCTCCTTTATGGTATAGAATTTTTTGAGCTGCGCAAAGGAGCTCAAAGAAAGGTGCAGGCACAGACCCGCTGCTATAAAGAAACGCAACATGGACACCTTTACGAGAATGTGATGGCTATGTTACAAGTATTTACCTGACCTAGAAGAATTCTTTCATTTTCTCAAAAAACGACTTGTCACCTTTTACCGGATCAGGCTTGAAATTGGCAGAATTTCTTAAGTCCTCCAATATGGCCTTCTCCTCCTTGCTTAGTTGCTTAGGTGTCCATACGTTCACATACACAAGCTGATCTCCCGTGCCGTAGCTGTCAATTGCCTTGATGCCTTTTCCTCTGAGCCTTAGCACTTTCCCACTTTGTGTTCCAGGCTCTATTTTTATTTTGACTTTGCCATCAATGGTAGGTACTTCGACAGAAGCGCCTAATGCCGCATCGACAAAACTGATGTGCAGTTCGTAAATGATGTTGTTTCCATCCCTCTCGAAAGTATCGTCTGGGCCTTCTTCCACGAGGATCAATAAATCTCCGGGGATGCCGCCTGCCACTTCGTTCCCTTTGCCTGACATAGAAAGTTGCATGCCATCAGAAACGCCAGCAGGTATTTTGATCGGAATCACTTCCTCTTGTTTTCGCATGCCGCTATTGTCCGAGCCACTTCCTTTTGAATCAACGGTCTGGCCTGATCCACCACAAGTTGGGCAGGTTGAGGTAGAGACCATCTGCCCAAGCATGGTGTTCATGACTTTCGTCCGCTGGCCAGTAGCATTACAAGTAGGACAAGTGT
>CAYORY010000205.1:0-3617 GCA_964406435.1 uncultured Roseivirgaceae bacterium
CGTCTTCCGCGGCTTAGTTGGTTAAGAGAACTTGATAACCCCCTGTACTTCTTCCTCGGTTTTTAGCAGGCCTGCCTTCAAAATGAATTGTTGCACTCTCTCGATTTCATCATGGTCATTTAATTGTTCGATTAGCCCCGGCTCCACGACAATGGTGGATTCTTCGAAGGAAGTGGAAAGTGCATATTTATTGACCGTCAAATGCCCACTGAGATTGTACACCTTGCTTTTGATCTCCTTCTTGAACCCAAATAAGACGAAGAATGCAACTATTAAAGCAGCCAGACTCATCGAGATACTGATGACGGCTATGCGATGCATGGTCGACGAAAATGATCCGTGGCTACTTCTGGCAATTCGACGTGAAATGAAAAGTGAGAGATTCATGAACGGACAAAAGTAGCTTACCAAAAGCACTTCACAGTCAGGTAGATTTTTAGATAAATTTGCGCCATGAGCATCACCAAACTGGACCAAACCCTCGCTAAAGAAATTGCACAAATGTTGTTGGATGTGGAGGCCATTAAGCTCCGCCCCCACGATCCGTTCACTTGGGCGTCAGGCTGGAAGTCTCCCATTTACTGTGACAACCGAATCAGCCTGTCTTTTCCGGAGGCGCGAACAAAAATCAAACGAGCCCTATCGGCAGCCATCAAAGAAAACCACCCGGAGACAGAAGCGATAGCCGGTGTTGCTACGGCCGGTATTCCACAGGGAGCATTGGTGGCAGAGGAGCTTGGTCTTCCTTTTATTTATGTAAGGTCAAAATCAAAAGGGCATGGCCTGAGTAATCAAATAGAGGGTAAAGTCATTGAAGGTCAGAAAGTCGTAGTGGTCGAGGATCTAGTATCCACTGGAGGTAGTTCGCTTTCTGCCGTGGAAGCGCTAAGATCCTCGGGCATAGAAGTATTGGGTATGATGGCCATATTCAGCTATGCCTTCCAGATCGCAGCAGACAACTTCAAATCAGCAGGTGTGCAATTGACCATTCTTAGCGACTACCCCACGCTCCTCTCCATTAGCAATTTCAGTGCTGAAACATTGGCTGTATTGAATAACTGGCGAGAATCTCCTCAGGACTGGGGATAGATCAGGAGAAAACCAGAAGCATATCAAAGGCCTCAAAATCCAAATTTTCTTAATCCTATTTAAAAATGTACTATTTGTATATTTAGTTTAATTATTTCCGTTTATTCTTACTATACTTGCATAATTTCTAACCAAAATGCAATTTAATCCTACATTAACCCAATAGTATAATGGACTTAAGCAAACTATTCTCGAATAGCACCGATTCAAAAATGAAATTGAAAAGGTCTGAAATTAGTGAAGACTGGATGGTGCAGAAGGGTTCAACCATTTTGTATGTGGGCCCGAAGGAAAACTGCCGGAAGTACATCCACAATCACTAAACATTTACACAAAAAAAGGAGCATCCCGATCGGATGCTCCTTTTTGTTAGGTTGATTCGCTTTTCAGCCTTTTTCTTCCACATCGTCTGGCTCTTCTTCATACTCCACCGCCCCTTCTCCGAGCACCTCGTTGGCGTATCGCTTGCACTGAGTGAGTGCTTTTTTGCATTTGGCTAAGACGGGGATTGACTTTACTTGCTGTATCTTCCCTGCCTTCTTCACTTCAAGAGCCATCAGGGCGGATTTCCCTGCCAGAAGGACGATCTCACCGGTTTTTACTTTTACATCTTCCGACGGATCATAGGCATCATCTGCATCGTCCTGTTTCTTGATCTCCATCATTCGGTCATAAAGATCGAAAACTGAGTTTTTCCAGGAATCCAAATTGGCCATCTTAATGTCCTTAGGACGGGTCATTTCCATATCGATTTCTTTGACTTCCTCATCAGACTCTTGTGCTTGCAGCCCCCAAGACACTGCGAGCATCATGATAAGACTTAATAATACTAACTTTTTCATGGTGTAAATATTTAGGTTTTAAAAATTTGTGCTAGACAAAGAAAGCATGATAAAAAGCTAATTTTAATACCATGCTCAGGGTATTCCCGAATGGGGAATCACGGTAATTTTAAAAGTGAATTATAATGTAACATATCTTCCGATGAGCTTTTCTGAGCTGTAAAGCGCTTTTGAAGTGTTGTTCAAATGATCATATTCCAGCTGCACAGACTTCACGAAACGTTCGTGAGAATTTTGATCCATCCATTTGTCTATCAGGATATAGGAGGTACCTGAAGTACTTTTGATCAACTCATGTCCTAAAAAATCCCCACAAGGTTCGAATAATTTGAACCATGCCCCTGAGCGACCATATTCTCCCTCAAATTTGGCCTGCTGAGCTTCTTCCACTTCATACTCCCAAACTAAATAGTACATGACCTTTGGTTGAAAGAGTTAAAGTTTTACTCTATCAGCGACTTCAACTCCAATGTCACTGACTTCTCCTGACCACCCTGCTTTACCACTAATTCCGCTTTGGTGCCACTTCTTCTGAGGATCGTCTTTACGTCTGGCAATGAATATTCGTAGGCAAATTTGCCATTTAACTTCACAAGCTCTGCATCCACCTCTATGCCTGCTTCGGCTGCCGGACTATCCTCAAAGACTTTATGAATGATCATCTTGTCCATGTCCTGAGACATGACGATATCCATGCCGCTGCTGTTGATATTAAACTTCTCGCCATAATGGCTGTTTTTCATAATCCAAATGGTTTTATCCGGAACATCAATAGTGATATTGAATTCGCGCAAAATCCTGTTGCCTATTATTCCCGCCACCTTCTTGTGCGCCTGTATCCCGGACTCTGCGGTACTAATACCTATAGGTAAATCTTCTACGACCTGTTGTCCAAATTGAAATGAAAGGATGTGGCCTTCGTAATGAAGTGTTTCCTCATCTCCAATTCCTTTGACAGGGTATGAATAGTGCTTTCCCGTTTTATGAATCACATCATACTGTTCGGCATACGGGCTGTTGAAATCAAGTGTAGAACCTGCTCCGGTCATCACAAAAAAGAGACCGTCATGCGGTTCGTTATTGTTCAATACCACCTTGCCTTCAATAGTCGGGATGGAGGTATATAGCTCAAACGGAATGGCATCACCATCTTTTGGTCCATCACCGTGATCGTATATATCCATCATGAGATTGTCATAATCAATGTATACAGTATGATGATGCAGGATATCATAGCCAATGATGCCGTCGAACACGCGTCCCAGGCTCGTTTCCAAATGGTGAAGATTGGTTGCATAAACGTTGATGTTCTTCTCCATTAGGAATCCATTCACCTCAATTTTGTTGTGCTTGATGAGAGCCAGTTTGCTGGTGGCATCATTCATTTTCACTTCCTTTCGGACCAACTGAAGTTTATCTGCCACTCGGTTGTCAATGACGGTAAGACCCGAGCCAGTGTCAAAAATAAAATCCAGCGGGGGTGAGTCGTCTACACTTACTTTGACGAACATGTGATCTCCAAAAAGTTCAAATGGAATACTGGTGATTTTGGTTTGCGCGGTTGCAACGAGCATCCCAAATAGGGCAACAATTCCTACTAGCTGTTTCATGATTTGGTTTTGATTGGACTTCCAAATTAGGGATTCTTTTCGGTTTGTTAATAATCAGTCCATCAAAAAAAATCCC
>CAYORY010000206.1:0-1156 GCA_964406435.1 uncultured Roseivirgaceae bacterium
AAATTAAGTTTAGTTTAAGTTCAGACGGCTCTGCCAATTGGCATCTTCCAAAATTTTCACGAGGAAGCTTTTCTTCTCAAAAGTGGTTTTGAAGCTATGGTCTTGGTGTAGTTCTGCAATTTTCAACTCGGAATCGTCCACCAAAAAATTGGCGTCAGGCTCTAGCTGCTCTCGGAATGTAGAAAACTCCTTTCGGTTGAATAGCAGGTTTTTGGCATCCACCATCCCATTTTCTGTGGCAAAGGTTACTTTCTTATGGCATCTGCATGGATTCGCCTTATTGACCAGTCCACATTTATTTAGCATAAAATTGTACAAGTCTTTCCGCGCTTTGCTCAACTTCATTCGGTAGTTGTCCTTGCTTATTTCCATAATCTCAGAACCGACCGTATGGTCTGCTCCGAATATTTCACCAATGATGTAAATCATCCGTTGCTCTTTGGTCAGGCATAGCAGCATTCCTGAGAGGCACTGCAACCGTACTTCGCGGATTTCTTCGCTTTTTTGCTCCTGTTCATCCAAAGAAAGATCTATGCTTGGTGCTGCATCCAGCATGTTTCCAAGGTCTTCAAAATTGGAGGCAAAAATGGTTGACGCCTTATTTTGAGTATTCAGAAAATGATTTTTGGCAATTCTATACGCCCAGGTGGCAAATGAACTTTCTTGTCTGAAGGTGCTGAGATTCGAAATGATCTTCAATAAAGTTTCCTGAGTCAAATCTTCCGCATCTGCACTATTACCGGTCAGTTTCCAAGCTAGATTATAAATGATCGGTTGGTGTCTTTCTATAAGTATGGTCAAAGCCGATTTCTTACCATCCAAAATCTGTTGGATGAGTTCCTGATCTGTGGGGTCTGAAGGGTAGGTAGCTTTGAATGGGTTCATATGGTGGATGTAAACTACAGCAAACTGTTAAACTATACCCAGTGTCCGCCCCAGCGTCGGCCTTTCAAGTACATCTTGCAGAGTGAAGTGAGCATCTCACTGAGGAGCCTGGGTTGAAAGCATACGCCGGAGAGGGGGGAGTTCTTTTAAAGGGCACGAGCAACTGCTCGCGCCAATGGGGGGGGGCAGGATGGTGGAATCATAAGGGAATTTAGGAACGACCCAAGTGGATCACGCTATTGGCGAGCCAGTGGCTTTGAGGCCAAGAAGT
>CAYORY010000206.1:1166-3577 GCA_964406435.1 uncultured Roseivirgaceae bacterium
CCCACACGCCCCCCCCGCGCCCGGCGGGGCGTTGTTGGGGGAATCATAAGGGAATTTAGTAAAAAGCCAAGTGGATTACGCTATTTGCCATCCAGTTCCTTTCTCTCCATGATCTTGTTGATTTTGGGCTGGATGATCCAAACTCCAATAAAAAAGAACCAGATAAGGAAAAATTCTCCTGCAAAGTCAGAAAAATCGACTTTCTTTTGAAGCTCAACTGTTTTGAATGTCTTGGCGATGAAATACAGACAGTAGAACATGGCGAACATCGCGAGAAAATGCAAAGGTATGATCAGAATGAACGAACCAAAGAGGAACAATGGGGGTTCCGGTTGGCTATCTGAAATAGTGAGCATCATTACAATCATGGCTCCCATGAATAAAAAAATATATCCAAGAGGGTAAAAAAAGAAGAACTTGAACCAACCTGTCTTCATTTTAGCTTCTTCTGGAACCTTTGACTGAAGTCCAATCCCAACAGCCCAGTTCCATGAAAAGGTAACGATCATGCTGATAAGAGAGATGACCACAAGGGGAATCGTAGAATAAATGAAAACCTTCATATTTGGCTCTTCGTGATAAGCTAGGAAACCAAAAATGCTAAAGAACACAATGATTTGGCCGAATATGATCAGGCCGAACATTAATATGAAAAGTTGCCAGTGTTTGGCTCTAAGAATTTTATCGATCATTAATGGCAAGTTAAACCGTAAATTAAGACTTAGCTTACCATCAATTCAAATGACTTTCAATTCGGCGAACTCAATCCCAGCTTATTTCCCTCCGAATCAAGGAACAATGCAAAGAACCCGCTCTCATCGGCGTGAGGAGTTTTAGGAACCAGAATTTGGCCGCCGGCTTTTTCCACTTTGTTCAGGATTAATTGGAGGTCGTTTCCACCATTGAGATAGATCGTTACGCCGCTAGCGGAGGGCTCAAAGCCTTCGCCTTTCATGATCACACCTGTGACCATCTGATCTTCGTACGGGAACACACCCATTTCCATCCCAGGGAATTCCATCTGTTCTATGGAGATGCCAAGGATTTCCTGATAAAAGTTCACGGCGCGCGAAATGTCGGTCGCGGGTATTTCAAAGATGGAGACGAAGGTGTTCATGGTGGTATTGTTTGATTGTGCGGATAGTTTAGTCGGGAGTGTGCAGCTGAAGATGGCTATGGCCAGCATCGTGACTGCCTTTTGGGTGTTTGTTTTCATGGTTATTATTTGTGGACACCATGCATAATTACACTCTCCTGAAAATCAGAAATTGTAAAAGTGCGACAGGCTCAGTCTTTTGAGTAAATGAGCGAAGAGAGGATCATCTGATCATCATCAAGATACTCCTTGGGGTTGGTGCCGGTGAACTCTTTGAAGTCCTTGATAAAATGTGCCTGATCGTAGTATTCGCTCTCATAGGCCACTTGCGTTAGCTTTTCTCCTTTGCCACTCAGGATCATTTTCAGGGCTGCTTGCAGTCGGATGATTTTGCCCAATTGCTTAGGACTGATGCCCACTTGCTTGGAAAATTTCCTTTCGAGATTTCTTCTCTTGGACGGATCATCTTTCAGGATGGAGCTGATCGAGGCATTTCCTTTTGTTTGGGACAAAGCATCTATGGTGGAAGTGACGATGTGATCAATGACCGATTGGTCGGTGAGTTTGCCGAGGAGGAAACTTTCTACGATCTCTATTCTGGCTTGGGTATCCGGCGCATCGATTATTTTTTGCTCTAGCTCGCGTGCCGTTTCCTCTCCGAATAGCACCGAGAGTGGTGTGTCCTGATCTGCCAATTCGTGCAGAGGTTTGGAGATGAAGTTGGCAAAACCAAAAGGGTAAAAACGTACTGCGAAGGAATTGACATAGCCGGTCGGCTGCACATAGTAAGGTTTGGTGATCTGCCCCACGACCATCGCCCGTGGCTGGATAACGAACTCCGTGTAAGACGTGAATCTTTTGATGTCGTCCCCGAGGATGAAACACATCTCCAGGCAGCCATCCGGGATCATGCGCTGTTTGGGCGCTTCCATGTCGCCCGGTACTTCCAATATCCAGTGGCACTTTACGATAGCGCTAAGGTCTGGGTGCGGTTCGAAGGTTTCGTAGAGCATGGATTAAAAATACGAACTAAATCCGGTTGATGAACCGCAGACCTTTTAAAGAGGCACAAGCGACACGCTCGCGCCAGTGGGGGGCTTGTTTGGCTCAACCAATTCTCGCTACCTATCCAACGCCATTTCCTGAGCTGAAAGCGCTAAGTCACTCCATTTCCCTGAGCTGGCTTCTTTTAAGTAGGCGAAATCAGGGTGATCTTTGATCTCATCGAATCCGTTCCACCCACGAGCCATGGCTCTCATAAGGAAGGTGTAACCTTTTACTATTTCCGAATGCCTTGATAAAGCCAATGCTCGAG
>CAYORY010000207.1:0-3575 GCA_964406435.1 uncultured Roseivirgaceae bacterium
CATTGGAAAAAAGACTCCATGAATTCGATCTAACGAATACCCAAGTCATTCACAACCCTGTGGATACAGACTTCTTCAAACCCATTGATTTCCAGCCCGATCAAACCACTATTTTGACTGTTGGCAGGATGGTTCCTCAAAAAGGGATCGATAGTTTGATTCGTGCGATCAAGGAGCTGGGAGATGATTTTCAAGGCAAGTTTAGAATTGGGGGAGATGGAGAACACCTTCGGGAATATCAAAATCTTGCTAAGGAATTGGGCGTAAGTGATAAAATCACATGGCTTGGGGAACTGGGCCGAGAGCAGGTGCGAGATGAGATGCAGCGATGCTCGTTCTATGTACTTCCAAGTAGGCATGAGACGTTTGGGAATGTGCTTCTGGAGGCCATTGCTTGTGGCAAGCCCGTAATAGCTACGGATTGCGGCGGGCCAAGGGATATTGTGACCGATGAGGTGGGGGTGCTTTGTGTGATTGAAGATGCAAATTCACTTGCCATGTCAATCGAGAAAATGAACAGTAGTTATCGTTCTTATAAATTAGAGCTGAGAGAAGACTTTACGCCCGCTCATTTCTCAAAGCAAATAGAAAGACTGTATTCTCACAAAGTATGAAACGAGTACCAAAAATCATTTGGATACTTTGGTATCAAGGGTGGGATGAAGCCCCTCAGGTAGTCAAGGCATGTTTGAAATCGTGGGAGTCAAAGAATCCAAATTGGGTAATTAATAGGCTGGATCAATTCAATATTAAAGATTTCATTGACATAAATGAGATATTGCCTAATTATGATCTGAGGGAAATTTCCTTGGCTTCACTAAGTGATCTTATCCGAATCTCTTTACTCAATAAATTCGGAGGAGTTTGGGCAGATGCTACATTGATGTGTCGAATTTCATTGGATTCTTGGTTGGATCAAATGAATAATGCAGACTTCTTTGCATTCTCCAAACCAAGTAGTGATCGATTAATTTCCTCATGGTTCTTAGCAGCTACGAAAGAATCATACATCGTGGCAAAATGGAATCAGTCTGCTAAAAATTTTTGGTTAAATAGAAAGAAAACAGATGAATATTTCTGGTTTCATTACCTATTTAATTCTCTCTATGAGAATGATTCAGACTTCCAAACTTGCTGGGATTCCAGTTTCAAACTTTCAGCCAAAAAGCCGCATTTCTTTCTTCCTTACGAAAGGATCTTTGATAAGTTGACTGAAGAACGGGTTAAGGAAATTGAACAGATTGATACACCAGTGTTTAAGCTGACTCACAAGTATGACCAAGCTCGTCCCATTGAGGGGACACTACTTGAGTATTTATTAGCCGCTGAATAGTTCAAATAGACGCTTCATACCCCACATCCGCCTTCAAATCACCCCCTTCAGCCGCCGCTACCGCAAGCTCATCACAACGTTCGTTTTCCGCATGACCGGCATGCCCTTTCACCCAATGAAAATTCACTTTGTGAGGCTTGGCAGCTATCAGGTATCGTTTCCATAGGTCAGGATTCTTCTTGTCTTTAAAATTTTTCTTTACCCAGCCATCCAGCCATCCTTTCGTCACGGCATCCACCACGTACTTAGAGTCTGAAGTGATCAAAACGTCCCAGCCCGGCTTCTTGATCGCCTCAAGTGCCACGATTACGGCCAATAATTCCATTCGGTTATTGGTTGTCAAACTGAAGCCCTCAGAGAGTTCTTTGCGTTTCCCATTGAACTCCAAAATCGCTCCATAGCCTCCAGGCCCTGGATTGCCTTTGGCCGCACCGTCCGTGTAGATTTTGATCATAGAAACCAGTGGTTTTTCACCAGCTTGATAGCGATAGAAAGCAGGATTATTCCAAAAACCTTTCTCAGAATTTGAAAGCCCCCATTACCGATTTTTCGCTCCAGCCAAGCGCTGGATTTTAGCACCAAATAGACAAAAATGAGGTTCAGTACTATCCCAATCAACACATTTAACTCGGCGTACTCAGCACGCAATGACAACAATGTGGTGAGCGTACCTGCTCCGGCTATTAGAGGAAACGCAATGGGTACCACCGATGTGGAGGACGTGTCACCCGGATCTTGCTTGAAAAGCTGCAACCCCATCACCATCTCCAATCCGATAAGGAACATCACCACAGCACCAGCTATGGCAAACGAACTGATGTCGATCCCAAGGAATCTCAAGATGGTCTCACCCAAAAAAAGGAAGGCAATCATGATAACCGCTGATACGATGGTGGCCTTTTCGGACTGTATGTGCCCCGACTTTTTCCTCAAATCAATGATGATTGGGACACTACCAAGGATGTCTATCACCGAAAACAAAACCAGTGATACCGTAATTATTTCTTTAAAATCAAGCATAGTTCTCTTAACACAAAGCTAATTGTAAGGTGATCATACCTCAGTACTTTTAGCATCACTTTTGCAACACGATCAAAAAAACAACTCAAAATGAAGAAGATTATATTAGGACTATTACTTCTTCCGGCCATCTCGGGATTTTCTCAGGATGGATGGAATTGGCCAACGGACAAGGCCATGTTTGACAAGGCACAGGAAAAACAGGCGTACTACAAAGTACTCATGTCTTCAGACAATTATCAGGAAGCAATGAAGCCGCTGAAGTGGCTCTACGACAACAATGCGAATCTCAACCCTTCCATCTACATCGACGGCACCAAATGCGCCGACGAGGTAATGAAAAATGTGACCGACGAGGCGAGGCTGGAGCAACTGCAAGACTCGGCGCTTTGGATGTACGAAATGCGCATCAAGTACTTTGGAAATGAGGCCTCAGTGCTCGACAGAAAGGCCTATGCGGGGTTCAAGTATTTCTACAAATCACCGAAAAGGTATCCTGAGCTAATCGAAATGTATGGAAAGGCATTCGAGCAAAATGGAGCCGGTATATCCAGCTTCAATCTGATACCCTACATGACAGTAGCGAAGTATGGGTACGACTGGAAGTTAAAAGAAATGCCTGCAGAGAAAGTGCTGGACATTCATCAAACACTCTCAAACGTCATGGATGAGAAAGAAAAAATGGGAGAGGATATGACTGACAAGCGAAATAAAGTGGACGCTTTGTTCACCTCACTTGAAGGGCTTCTTTCATGCGATTTCATTGAAAACAACTTAGCCCCAAGAATGAAAACAAACCCATCGGATTTGGGTACAGCCAAGAAGGTGTTTAACTATTCCCTCCAGGCCAAGTGCTCCGATCAGCCCTACTTTTTGGAGGCAGCAGAGATTATCATGAAAAATGATCCTACCTATCAGCTGGCAAAGGTGCTGGCAGATAAGTGGGCCGCAGAGGGCAACCTTGCCAAGGCAATGGAATTTTATGGCAAGGCCTTAAAGCTGACGACTAATGATCAAGACAAATATGATTTGCTGATCTCCCAGGCTAAAATCGCCTCCAGAATGGGACTAAAATCCAAAGCGCGGGATTTTGTGAATCAGGCTTTAAGCGTGAAGCCGGGCTCCTCGGAGGCCTATGAACTGATTGGAAATTTATACATGACCAGTTTTGAAGAATGCGCAGGCAAGGAGGATATTGTGAAGGACAGAGCGGTGTTCATCG
>CAYORY010000208.1:0-3572 GCA_964406435.1 uncultured Roseivirgaceae bacterium
TCCATTTCGTGGGTGCCTTGTGAGGTAAACACCGATCCTTTGCCGGCATTGAACAAGGGGGAATCCTCCAAAAGCACGACTGCTCGCTCCACGGCATCAATGGCAGAAGCGCCAGACGCCAGTAGCTCGTATCCTGAATCAAGGGCTTCTTGCAAGGCCCGTGAGTAGTCGGATTCTTTCTCTGGAGTCATGGCACTCTTCAGGATGGTGCCTGCACCGCCATGAATGGCTATCGAGATGTTTTTCATGTGCTTTTGGGTTCAATTAACCTAAAGGCAAAGGTCATGAAAATTAAGGGCATTTGGTGACCATGCTCATCACAGAAACAAATTAGGAGAAACTCGTTAGGGTCGATTTTCAGATTGTTAAATTATAGATGCTTCAGATGCTTTTTTAAGAACTGATGGAGATTAGTCACCTTAAAGCCATTGGCCATTTCCCATTCATCACTATTGGCTGTGATGACAAACCGGTTCGTTAATCCCAGCTCATTTGCCGCTTCGGTATTTCCTCGGGAAACACTTGCTTTGTCACCAAACTTGATCTCTACTCCTCCAGTTACCAGACCATTCCTTTCGATTACCAAATCTATCTCTGCACGATCTTGAGTTCTGAAAAAATACAATTGTTGACCCGGCTGGAGATGTTGAGCTATTTGTTCAATGACAAAACCTTCCCAGGAAGTGCCCATTTTCGGGTGACCAAATAGGCCTTCTTCATTTAAGATTCCAAGTAAATGATGAAGGATACCCGAATCACGCAAATAGACTTTTGGTGACTTGACCAGTCTTTTTTTGGTATTCAAATGATAGGGGCGGAGTTGCCGTATCAGATAGGCCTGTTCCAGAAAATCAATGTAAGATTTGATTTTCTGACCTGTTGTATCGAGCGCTTTAGCTATTTCTGAATAGTTCACCGTCTGGCCATGAAGATGCGCTAACATGGTCCATAATCGCCGAATAAAGATCGGGTTGGCATTGAGCCCCAGCTGGGGTAAATCTCTTTCAGTATATGTTCGAATATAATTTTCGAGCCATAAATCACTGGTATCCGGATGCAAATAGGACTCAGGATACCCACCACTCAGCCAAAGTTTGTTCATCTCAGAAACCTCCGACAGATTGAGCGGGCCAAGCTCCAAATAAGCGATTCTCCCGGCCAGTGACTCAGAAGAATTCCTGATCAAATCTGGTGAGGCAGAACCTAGTAAGATGAAGCGTCCGTTCCTTCGGTTTTTATCGATCACCGATCGTAATACGGGAAAAAGCCCGGGCATTCGTTGTACCTCATTGATGATGATCAGCCGGTCTGAGAACTGGTTCAGGAAGGTTTCTGGGTTCTCAAGTTTCTCAATATCTGCAGGTGACTCCAAGTCCAGAAGAATGGCTTCAGGCAAATCTCTGACCAGCGCTTTGGCCAAAGTAGTCTTCCCAACTTGCCTGGAACCGAGTAAACCCAGCGCTGGGAAGCTGCTTAAAATGCGATGTGTTGTCGGAAGAATTGATCGCTCGATCATAATTAATCCTGTAAATTTATAATTTATTTATAAAAAAGCAGGATTAATACTGAGATTGACTTATATTCATAGCAATCAGGACTCTCTAAGTTTCTTCAATCTTGATCTAATTGCACCTTTCGTTCGCCCGAAGTATGTTGCCATTTCAGAAGTGCTTTTTCCTCTTAACTCCAAGTCAAGCAACTCATTGTCGAGCTCATTGGTCCATTTAGAATATGCCGATTTGTAGTCCTTTCGAACTCCCTCGATAGTGTAAGTTTTGTTTTGATTTGAACCCTCACTCTTCTCGATTGGCTGTGAGTTCTCACTAAATGCCCTTTTCTGAAAATCCCCAACTACGTTTTTGATCAAATTGATTCTCGAAGATTGATTCTCAAAACCTAAAGGAGCTAGGCTTTCGGGCATAGTGATATCAGATTTTGACCGAGTTGCTGCCACATATAAGATATTGATTTCTTCCTCTAATCCAGCCCAGTTTACTTCATCCGCACCCCTTATCAGTGAAACTAGTCTTTCCTCTCCCAAAAAGTCTTCAAGAAGTGTAACTTCGTCATACTCCATTCCCTTTGCTTTGTGGACAGTAGAAAATATGTAGTCTGCATTCTGTCGATCCCGCTCTTCAACTTGAAACTCTTTTAATTTCTTAATCAATCGAGGCAATTCTCCTCTGTATCTTTTCACAATCTCGATATTTCCTTTGAGTGGCGCATCTTCAGTAGCATCTGCATACTTTTCCAATTCAGAGAAATGGTTGAAGGATTTCATCATTGGATCCTTGACTCTCTTTCGATTGCCTAAAAAGAGATTGAGTACATCATATACAGAACCGCTTTCGTCAGCATAGGTGTATGAGCTGAAGTTTCCTTCAAAGTGGAGTCTGGAAACCCTTTTTTCCTCGATGGCCAATTCAATCGCCTTGACGATCAGTGCAGAATTTGACCTTGCTAAAATGGCCTTTGATTTCACCATACCTACATCACTGCCACTCCCTGTGATTTTTGGAATCCGTATTTGTCCTAGTCCTTCAACAAAATGCTCTTTTGTTTTTAAAATTTTAGTAGCCAAATCTGCATTTACCTTAGGAAATCGAAAACTTCGAGTTAAATCCTTTCTATCAAAATCAACCTCCCTAAGAGCATTAATTGCAAACCTCCAACGATAAATCTGCTGATGTTCATCTCCAACTATCACCTTTCTGGCCTTCTGATTCAAAAAGGTATCTAACATTACTCCAGAGGCGTCTTGACCTTCATCAAAAAGGATCAAATCAAAATCGAGTGAAGGTCTTGAAAGTTGGAATTCCTTGAGGTAAAAATCATGTGTCATTGACACATCTCCATCTTTCATCTTTTTTAAGAACATTCTAGCCCCCTTTACTAAATGATCATAATTGGCCGTGACAAAATCTCGCTCCTTAGGATCGTTTATCAGAGTAGGATAATCAATGTCGGATACCTTGGTTGAGGAACTATTACAAAAACAAGACATCAAACGATTCATGTGCTTTCCAATCTTCATGTCAGTAATAATGTCCCGTGTTCTGAATTTCAGAATTTGTTTAACATCAAATGCTGAATAGCCACTGCATAAATCAGCATTTCTTCCTTTGAAAACATGATTGAAGGCGAGGGAATGAGCAGTTGACACTTGAACATTTCTGATGCCTGCTCTATGAAATTTTTCAATGGCTTCATCCTTTACCGATTTATTGAATGCCAAGTAAAGAATTCGAGATTTTGGATTATTCCGAGCAACTTCTATCAGAGTGGAAGTTTTACCCGATCCTGCGACTGCATTAATGATTAAATCACTTTTTGATTCAAGAATATCTAGCTGTTCGTTAGTTAATTTCATACTTAATGTAAAGAAACAACTTTACGCTATTAAAAGGAATATTGAATACTTACTCTTGATGATCACTCCAACCTTATAAACCCCAGCACCAGCGCTAGCGCATGAATATCCTGAAGCGCTAAGTCAAACGGATCGTACGTAGTGTTCTCGCTGATGCAGGTCACATGGCCTTCTGCCACGGACTTATTCACCCGCTTGATCA
>CAYORY010000209.1:0-3534 GCA_964406435.1 uncultured Roseivirgaceae bacterium
TGGTTGCGGACGCCAGAAGTCTCCACGTTATGGCCTTTAGGATGTGGCGTATTCTGGTTTTATTGGAGCCCATTTAGTTCACCTTTATTAAGTAGTAATTCTTCTTCCCTCGTTGCGCAAGGAGGTATTTGTTTTGTAACAGCGAAAATGAAGGTTTGGCATTTTCATCTTCTATTTTCTCTTTGTTGATGCTCACCCCACCACCTTTTATCATTCGTCGAGCTTCGCCCTTCGATGGGAATATGATCCCATTGGTGGCTTCACTTAGTAAATCAGTGACTGTTTCGAGGGCTTGAAATTCGGCACCAGTCATCTCAGCTTGAGGCACACCTTCGAATACCTGAAGTAAAGTTTTTTCATCGATGGAGGCCAAATCCTCCGTTGTGCTTTTACCAAACAAGATGCTTGACGCTTTGATGGCAGTTACTAAGTCTTCTTTGGAATGAACCCGCTCTGTGATTTCTTCGGCCAATGTCCGCTGCAGAAGTCGCTCGTGAGGAGCTTGCTGGTGTTCAGTTATCAATTGCTCGATCTCCTCTTTTTCTCTAAGGCTAAATATCTTGATGTACTTCTCCACATCCTCGTCGGAGGCATTGAGCCAATACTGATAAAACTTGTAAGGCGATGTGCGCTCCGGATCGAGCCAGATATTGCCGCCTTCACTTTTCCCAAACTTGGAGCCGTCTGCTTTTGTAATGAGCGGGGTGGTCATGGCGAATGCCTCGCCTTGCCCTTTTCGTCTGATAAGTTCTGTGCCGGTGACGATGTTGCCCCACTGGTCTGACCCACCAAGTTGGAGTTTAATGTTTTTGTTTTTCCAGAGCCAGTAGAAGTCATAGCCCTGTACCAACTGGTAAGAAAATTCGGTGAACGAGAGCCCCGATTCCAATCTGCTCTTTACCGAATCTTTGGCGAGCATATAGTTGACGCTGATGTGCTTGCCCACATCTCTGATGAAATCCAGAAAGTTGAAGTCTTTGAACCAGTCAAAGTTGTTTACCACTTCTGCTGAATTCTCTCCGGAGAAGTCAAGAAACTTTTCCAATTGACGTTTCACGCAGGTCAGGTTATGATTGAGCGTTTGCTCATCCAGCAGATTGCGTTCTTGTGATTTCCCGGAAGGATCGCCAACCATGCCCGTGGCACCACCCACCAATGCGAAAGGTTTGTGACCACATTTTTGAAAATGGACTAAGGTCATCACCTGCACGAGGTTCCCGATATGCAGTGAATCTGCTGTAGGATCGAATCCAATGTACGCAGCAGTCATGCCCTTTGATAGTTCCTCTTCAGTGCCAGGCATCATGTCGTGCACCATTCCTCTCCACTGCAGCTCAGTTACAAAATTTTTCATTGGCTTGCTCAAAAATGCGAGGGCAAAAATAGAACGCGGGAGCTAAAGCAATGCGCATTTTGAGTTTTGTTTACTGGTAATTTGTCAATTGCTTGATAAGCTACACGTCGACTCCAAAATCATGTAATGATGCATAAATAAGGTAAGTAGAAACCGGATAGCCATATTTAAATATTCGGCCAAAAAAAAATGACCTGAGTTTACTGAAAAGCCGCCGTAGATTCAAGTGCCTTAGATTCTGGAATGTTTGGAAAAGTGATTCTCACGATTGAGCCAACCGATGCTCTCTCAATCTCCAGGCTGCAGTTATTTTTTTCTAAAAGGGCCATTATCAGATTCAATCCCAATCCAGTTCCAACTTCACCTGATGTGCCGGGAATAGATTTCACAATTTGTCCTTGTAGTATCTTTTGTATGTTACTTTCAGTGAATCCAACTCCACTGTCAATTATCTCGAGACTCGGCTTTGCTGTCTCAATCCATCTTATCCGAATTTCCCCACTTTCAGGGGTGAATTTGATGGCATTGTGAAGCAGATTCCTGAAGGCAATCCTGAAGTGCTCCTTGTCCATAAATAAGTCTTCCAAATCACCTTGCCTCACCAGGCGTATACTTTTCTCATTAATCAGGGTTTCTAGAATTTGTATTTCCTCCTTGACCACTTCTTCAACGTTGAACATAGCCACTTGCGGTGCTACCTGATTGAGCTGAATCCGCGACCATTCAAGTAACCCATCAATGGATTTGTTCAATGGTTGGAATTTCCTTTGAAGTTGTTTCATGAAGTCCGATACTTTTTCTCTGGAAATACCTGAATTTATCCCTGCCTTAATTAGCATTTCCAATTGACTCAATGGACTTCTAATGTCATGGGCTAAGATTGAAATCAACCTGTTCTTCTGCTTATTGGCATAATTAAGTTCTTCCTCGATTTTCTTAAGAGAAGTAATATCTGCAGCGAATTTCACCATTGCAATGACCTCTCCACGGTCATCTTTCACCGGAACCACCTTGCCAAAGAAATGTCTTTTTTCGCTCGAATCATCCAATACAATTTCCTGATCAATTTCAGTTTCCAATCCTCTCTTACCTCTGTCAATGTGACTTTCAGGGATTTCATTCCATTCAGCATTTAGAAACAAAGAAGCAGGTTGTCCTACAATTTCACTCGCTTGCTTGCCAAGTGCCTCCTCATACTTTTTATTAACCACTAGGTACTTTCCATCAGTATCCACCATGGCAATGAAGACCGGAACAGTATCCAGAATGGATTTTAGCATAAAAGTCCGTTTCTCAAGCAAATTGCTTTGCTCTCTGATCCTCTCCGAACGAACGTTTGACTGATTGATAGCGATCCCCAATTCATTCTTATAGACACTGCTGAAAATGTAAACACACACAAACGCGATCGACATGTTAGAGACGGCTAAGATGATATCGGCATTGACAGTAGGAAATAGGGTCATCCATCTGGTAATGTGCATGCCAACACCGAGGAGCCAACAAATAACAAACAGTACATTTTTTAGGTAGCCATCAAATAAGAATAAGACAAAGACGGCAATACCAATCATCAGGTATTCATTGAACCGCTGTTCTTGCTCACTAATAGAGTTGAAACCGATTAATGCGGCGAAAGTTAAGGTGGTGAAAGCCAAATAGACTCTGGCCAACCGAATTTTACCACGGTGGTTCAGGTAGAAAATAGGAGAATAAAGTAAAATGATTCCTGTAAAAAGCCTGAGTGCATTTGGCGCGTCACCAACTGCGACATTCATGATTCCAAAGACCAATAAAATACCTATGCCGAAGAGAGAAAAGATATTCGTGAGTCGAATTCTTCTCTTATCAAACATTCCATTTCCAAAACTGACGCCTAGGTTGAATAGGTTATTCAGGGTCTTTCTCATATCGACAGATCGCTATAAATGAAGTGTGCACCGATCTTTTCCTAGCTGGTTGTGGTTCAATATAGCAAGATTATTATCAAATGATAATCTCCGATGTGACCAATGCCTTGCTCATGTCTTGAATTGAAGCATCATCTCAATCTGGAATTCCTAAAACAGAGGAGGATATTTCTGAAAATTCAAGATTCCACTTTTCCCTACTTTTGTTACAAACTAATCCCCTATGTCCAAGAAGCTCTCCCTAGTAGTACCTGTCATGAACGAAGAAGA
>CAYORY010000210.1:0-3510 GCA_964406435.1 uncultured Roseivirgaceae bacterium
CGAGCAGCGTTCTCTGCTCTTGTGTAAGGTTTGCCTCGCTGTGCAATCCCAGATAGGTATATGACGCAAGGGGCATCTCCCCTTCTTTCACTTCCTCGATGATTTCCTCGAATTTATGATTCTGAACTCCAAGGCGTAGGTTGTTGAATGTGGAGAAATTCAAATGACTTTTCCCCTCTTCGATGTGGTCGTTCAAGAACCAGGCGGCTGGCTGCACATTGGCGTACCAGGGGTAGCGTGTCTTGTTTGAGTGGCAATCGTTGCAGGCGACTTCCAGTATGGCATTCACAGGGGCAGGAATGTCGTAGTTCTTGCTCAGGTGAGCCGATTGATCGTCGGAGATATTTTTTTCAGGTCGGATGAACTGAATAATGACAAAGGCAATGAGCAGGCCGATAAGTATTTTCTTAACCATGGTTTCGGAATTTTACGTGATAGCGAAGATAATTTACTGACAGGGTTATAACGGAATATTCCCATGCTTCTTTCTGGGCAATTTGTCCACTTTGTTCTCCAGCATTTCAAAGGCTTGAATAAGTTTCTTTCGTGTGTTGTGAGGCAGTATCACCTCATCTATAAACCCCCTACTGGCGGCAATGTATGGGTTGGCAAATTTCTCGGTGTACTCATCGATTTTTTCTTGCAATTTTTGATTTGGATCGTCCGCACTGTCTATTTCCTTTTTAAATATAATCTCAGACGCACCCTGAGCTCCCATCACGGCAATCTCGGCGGTAGGCCAGGCATAGTTCATGTCCGCGCCAATATGCTTGGAATTCATCACGTCATAGGCTCCTCCATACGCCTTACGAGTGATCACTGTAATTCTCGGAACGGTGGCCTCACTAAATGCATAGAGCAATTTTGCGCCATTCGTGATGATGCCGTTCCACTCCTGATCCGTGCCTGGCAGAAACCCCGGCACATCCTCCAAAACCAAAAGGGGAACATTGAAGCTATCGCAAAACCGAACGAACCGGCCAGCCTTGGTGCTCGAATGTATATCCAAAACACCCGCCATTTGCATAGGCTGATTGGCCACAATCCCGATACTTCGTCCGGCTATTCTGGCGAACCCACAAATGATGTTTTCTGCAAAATCTTTGTGCACTTCAAAGAATGAATCCTGATCGATGATACCAATGATCACATCGTGCATGTCATATGGCTGATTGGGATTATCGGGCAGGATGTTGTCAAGAGTTGGCCTTGTTTCGTCGGCAGGCGAATATTCGAGCCTTGGAGGCATGTCCTCACAATTGGACGGAATATAGCTCAGCAGCTTTTTGATTTCCAGTATACATTGAGCCTCGTTTTTGCACGCAAAATGGGTGACTCCACTTTTAGAGGCATGAGTTTGAGCGCCACCTAATTCCTCGCTTGTTACTTCCTCATTGGTCACGGTTTTCACCACGTTGGGACCAGTGACAAACATGTAACTAGACTGCTCCACCATGAAAATGAAATCGGTGATGGCAGGTGAGTAAACCGCTCCACCGGCACATGGCCCAAGAATCGCCGAAATCTGAGGTACTACACCCGAGGCTAAGGTATTTCTATAGAAAATGTCGGCATAGCCGCCGAGCGACACCACACCCTCCTGGATTCTCGCCCCTCCTGAATCATTTAGCCCAATTACCGGATGACCATTCTTCATGGCCAAGTCCATGATCTTGACAATCTTCTCGGCAAAAGTTTCAGACAATGAACCTCCAAAAACCGTGAAATCCTGGCTGAAGACATAGACCATTCTTCCCTCGATGGTTCCATAACCTGTGATCACGCCATCCCCCAGAATCTTCTGCTTCTCCATCCCAAAATCTGTGGAGCGGTGTGTTACGAATTTTCCAATTTCCTGAAACGACCCTTTGTCCAGCAAAAGATCAATTCGCTCTCTTGCCGTGAGCTTGCCCTTTTCATGTTGTTTCTCAATTCTAGCCTGGCCACCTCCAAGCAAAGCCTCCTGATTCATCGCTTCCAACCTCTCGATTTTCTCTTTTGTGGTGGTAATAATGCTCGTTGATTTTGGTTTAGTGTTGCTCATGTCGTGGGGTTTGAGGTGGCCAAAGTTATCGAAAGATGAATTGACCTATTTGTTAAATTTTTATGAATATTCTAAGAAAAAGTTATATTGCGTCGCGAATGAAAATAGCAATCATCGATATGGGCACCAATACCTTTCACCTCCTGATAGCGGAGCTGAGTGGGTCATCTTACTCTGTACTTCACAAGGAGAGAGCAGTTGTACGCATCGGACAGCAGGGGATTCAGGAAGGTTGGATTGCTCTGGACGCTCAAACTCGTACATTATCCACGCTGGTGGAATTCAAAAAACAAACAGACAAATTCAAGGTTGATAGGATTTTCGCTACCGCCACCAGTGCCATTAGAAGTGCTGCGAACGGCTTGGATTTGGTGCGAATGATCAAAGAAACCACGGACATTGATGTAAAAATCATTTCGGGACAGGAAGAAGCCTACCATATTTATCATGGCGCCAGACGTGCTGTAGATATTTCCAAGGGCACTTACCTAATCATGGACATTGGCGGTGGGAGCATCGAGTTTATTATTGCCAAAGACGGTGAAGCCATGTGGATGGAAAGTTTTGAGATTGGGGGCCAGCGACTGATCGACGAATTTCACAAGAACGACCCCATCACTTTTGGAGAAATTGAAAACCTGGAACTTTACTTTGAAAAGTCACTTGACAAACTCCATGAAGCTTGCAAGACCTTTCAGCCCACTATTCTGCTCGGCTGGTCCGGCACGCTCGCCACCCTGAGTGACATTTATAGCAAAGAAGCTACTATTCTGGCTGATCCAATTGCAACCGATTTACCGATTTCACTGGATCATTACCATGAACTTCACGCTCGTCTGATCACACTGAACCGTGAAGAGAGACTGGCTATACCGGGGATGATCGAAATGCGGGTAGATATGATCGTGGTGGCCAGCGTCCTGATTTCTTATCTGATGCGCCGATACGACCTCACCGAAATGAAGGCATCTGCGTATGCGCTTAAAGAAGGAGTGCTTTATGATATTTTGGATCACCTGAAAGATTCAAAGCGTATCAAAAAACTATAGCCCACTAACATCCTTTCCTTTTGGGTACTTCACATCAAAACCGAACTGCTTCTTCACTTGCTTGGCAGGATCGATTTTCACCAACCATGCTACCTCGCCGGTATTTGCATCCATGGCACCTTCGTCTAGCACTACGTTTTCCACTTTGATTTCACCATTTCTGGAAACTGGAACCTGATCCTGAATCTTCACAGTGATCGCCTTAGTCTTGTTATTACGCACGATAATCTCGTAGACCAAAGTTTCCTTCTGGTTCGTGCCAATGGTTTTCTTAGAAGAAAGTTCCGTCAATTTCTTCCGTTCGATGGTGATCCCGGGATCATACCCCAAAGAGATGGGCAGGTTGTCGGAAGTCACATTCGGGTTCATGTACGATTTGCCCACATACCCGCCTTCAAAGAAAATATTGATGGGGCC
>CAYORY010000211.1:0-3501 GCA_964406435.1 uncultured Roseivirgaceae bacterium
GTGCTTCTGCACGACCATGACCTCCGAGCCGATAGTAATGTTGCTTCTTTGGGTTCCGTCCATGCTTGCTAACCTAGCGAATTATGCCAAAAAAATAAGTTGGGTTTGTACGTTTTTGTATAGCAATAATCAGCCAAGCGATTGCTTACTTTTGCATTCACAATGTCTCAGCGAGCCAGCAATTTTATGCTAATAACTCTGGATACCCATCCACTTTCTTGTAGGTTTATTTTCATTCATTTTACTTCACCCTTTTCCTGATGAATTTTCTTTTCGTGTCAAGGTGGGGAGAGATTCTAGACCTGGCATATGCAGTACAAAAGGAGGGCAACAAGGTGAAAATGTATGTCGAGGATTCCGGATGCAGAGAAATAGGGCATGGTTTTGTGACCAAAAGCAGAAAATGGCAAACCCACATCGAGTGGGCTGATGTGGTGGTTTTCGATTACACCGGTTATGGAAAGATAGCCACTGAGCTTCGGCAGGCGGGGAAGTTGGTCATTGGTGGCACGGAGTACTCTGACCGGCTGGAACTGGATCGAAACTTTGGGCAGGATGAGCTTCGAAAGCTAAAAATCAAGATTCTGAATTATCAGGAGTTTGCAAGCACCGATGAAGCCATACAGTATGTCATCCTTCACCCAAACAAGTACGTGATCAAACCCTGTGGCGAAATGCAGGACTATAAACAGCTGTTGTTTGTAGGGCAAGACGAAGACGGGAGCGACGTGATCCGCGTGCTGAAGGCCTACCAGAAAACCTGGGGTAGTGCCCTTGGCAATTTCCTGCTCCAAAGAAAAGTGACGGGAGTGGAGGTTTCGGTTTCTGCCTTTTTCAATGGCAAGGAATTCATTAGGCCAATAAACGTCACATTTGAGCACAAGAAGCTGTTCCCCAGAGAGCTGGGTGTGTCCACAGGTGAGATGGGTACCAGCATGTTTTGGACGGATGACAATCCGATCTTTGATGCAACCCTTGCCAAGTTTGAGAAGAAACTGGCTCAGGAGAATTTCACCGGCCACATAGATATCAACTGCATAGTGAACGGCAATGGTATTTTTCCTCTGGAGTTTACCACACGTTTTGGATTTCCACAGATTCAGATTCAGCGAGCCGGAATCGTGGAACCCATGGGCAAGATGCTATTCAAAGTAGCGAGCGGCCAGCATTTCAAAATGGCCACCCGCAAGGGATTCCAAATAGGGGTGTTCATTGTGGTGCCGCCGTTCCCTTACGAGGACAAGCGTACCTTCAACCTTTTTTCCAAAGATGCCGTGGTGATTCTCAAAAAGGAAATGAAGGAAGGCCTTCACCCCATGCATCTCAAACTCATCAATGGCGAATGGCTGATCACCGGCAATTCGGGCATTGTGCTAGTAGTGACAGGTACTGGCAGTACCATGAAGGAGGCTCAAAAAATCATGTACAACAGGGTGACCAATGTGCTGGTCAATAACAGCTACTACCGCACCGATATTGGAGACCGATGGGCAGTTGATTTTGACCGACTGTGGACCTGGAACCTGCTGTGAAAGCGGTGCAATTTTCTAAGCTGGAGAAGAATGTGGCACCATTCTTTGATATCCTACCCGAAGATTGGTCGTGTGAAATAGCCCCAGTTTGGGCAATCTATGAGGGGGATTCGGAGGTCTATGTACTGACTGAAGATGGTGAGGTGATAGGTGGAGGCATCCTTTTCTCTACCGCATCGCCCGATTTGCAATACAGTGGGCATGCAGCCAAAGAGTGGTTCGAGAAGGGATACAAGTATCTCGCCTATTTCTATATCGTTCCAAGCCGAAGAGGGGTGGGCTTGGGTAGAAAATGGCTGGACGAACTCCATAAACTCAAGCCTCATCAATCGTTGTTTTTGACCATTGAGGAACATTCACTAGCTGAGTTTTATCAAAAGGCTGGCTTTAGGCTCCATCAGAAGATCGCCACTGAGGCGGGTACTGAATGGCTGTTGGTGAGGGATAGAGGTGATTAAACCATTTGATCTTGCCAGTTACAACTCATAGCCGTGTCATACCAGGTCTTAAGATGTTGTTCTACTTCAGCAGGTTTTTCCCAAAAATTTCTGAGCGTACTTTTCGCAAATATTCTTTCCACTACTTCCTGATTGTGTTTGTAAAAGATAACTCAAGTTCTCAAAATGGGAACTTTTGCCGCTAAGTTTTTAGTCGGTTTAATAAGTGGAGGTCACGGCTCTGGTTCCTGAACTAATGACCTTCGGCAGATTTTTATCAAAGAACAGCGGACTTGGGTGCAGAATCAGAACAGTCCCACAAAATAGAACTAGATTCCGTTCGGTTTCTTTTTTAGACCAATTAGCATGGAATATACGCTCATCATTGTAGGACTTATCATCGCAGGAGTCGTCCTTTTGTTCTATGTGATCCCGGTAAATCTCTGGATCACAGCCGTCTTTTCCGGTGTGAGGGTCAATCTCTTCGAGCTGCTGTTTATGCGGTTTAGGAAGGTGCCTCCGGCCCTCATCGTCAATTCCCTTATCCTGATCACCAAGGCCGGAATCAAAGACATAAGCACAAACCTTCTAGAAACGCACTACCTCGCCAAAGGCAACTTGCCCAATGTCATCAAGGCACTCGTGGTTGCCGACAAAGCGAATCTTAATCTTACCTTCAAGCAAGCTACAGCCATTGATCTGGCTGGTAGAAATGTGCTCGAAGCGGTTCAACTCTCAGTGACACCTTACATGATCATTGTCCCAAAAATCACTGCCGTGTCTACTGATGGAATTCAACTTATTGCTGAGGCTCGGGTGACCGTGCGGACAAACATTCAGCAACTGGTGGGCGGAGCGGGCGAGGAGACCGTGAAGGCCAGAGTGGGGCAGGGTATCATCTCCATGGTGGGCGAGCGAAACTACCTGAGTGTACTTGAGCGTCCTGAGGAAATTTCTAAGAAAGTATTGAACGATGGACTGGATGCAGGCACTGCGTTCGAGATATTATCCATCGACATTGCAGACATCAATATCGGTGTAAACATTGGTGCCAAACTTCAGATAGATCAGGCTCAGGCTGATTTGGACGTGGCAAATGCCAAAGCAGAAGAGCGACGAGCCATGGCGGTGGCCTTGGAACAAGAGATGTCCGCGCGCGTGCAGCAAGCCCGAGCGGCGGTCATCCGAGCAGAGGCCGAAATCCCTGTAGCACTGTCAGATGCCTACAGAAGGGGGACGTTTTTTGGGAAGCGAGCCGAAAGTGAAGGCACAAAGGCATAACTTCAATGTCTTTTCTGCTTTTTAGAAATCTTTGTTTGCTACCTCCGCGAATAAGCCACAGAGAAAATGAGAGGACAGAATAACTCTTTTCCAAGCTTTAAGTCATTCCGCAGGAATCTTCGCTTCAAAGACTGCAACATACTACCAAGGATGAAAAGAGGAAACAAAAAAAGACCCCATAGGAGTCTTTTTATTCTGTGGAACCGGAGGGATTCGAACCCTCGTCCAGCTAAGGAAACAGCAAGCCCGCT
>CAYORY010000212.1:0-3492 GCA_964406435.1 uncultured Roseivirgaceae bacterium
CACGGGCGGTCATCGAAGAGCGACCAACGAATTTCCGTGAGATCGATGTGTTCTCGCGCCTCATCATGGACAGGATCATATTCCTTGGCATGCAGGTCGAAGAAAACATCGCCAACATCATCACCGCTCAGCTTCTGTTCCTCGAGTCGGTTGATTCCAAAAAAGACATATTGCTATATATAAACAGCCCAGGTGGATCTGTTTATGCAGGCCTTGGCATGTACGACACCATGCAATACGTGAACCCTGATGTGGCTACCATCTGTACCGGAATGGCCGCTTCTATGGGGGCAGTTCTATTGGCCGGAGGAGCAAAAGACAAGCGATCTGCGCTTCCTCATTCAAGGATTATGATTCACCAACCATCGGGCGGAATGCAAGGACAATCCCGCGACATGGAGATCACGCTGAAGCAGATGCAGGAGTTGAGAAAAGACTTATATAGTATTTTAGCATCTCATTCGGGTAAATCTTATGATCAGATTGAGAAGGATTCTGACCGAGATTATTGGATGAGAGCGGAAGAAGCGAAGGAATACGGCCTTATTGATGAGGTTTTGAAGAAAAAATAATATGGCGGCAAATCAGGTTACTTGTAGTTTTTGTGGTAGGAATAAAAAGGATGTCGATCTAATGATCTCAGGCATTCATGCGCACATATGCGACAAGTGCATCACTCAAGCCGAGCAAATCCTGAATGAAGAAGCCAAAACAGACAGTAATCCATCTTCACCCTCTTTCAAACTCATCAAACCTGCAGACATGAAGCTGCACTTGGATGAGTTTGTAATTGGTCAAAATGAGGCGAAGAAGTTTCTGTCTGTTGCTGTCTACAATCATTACAAGCGATTGATGCAGCCGTTCAGCTCGGATGATGTGCAGATTGAAAAATCCAACATCATCATGGTAGGCCAAACTGGAACGGGGAAAACATACTTGGCTAAAACGCTTGCCAAGATTTTGCAGGTACCCTTTTGTATCGCCGATGCGACCGTTCTTACAGAGGCGGGCTATGTGGGCGAGGATGTGGAAAGTATCCTGACGAGACTACTCCAATCTGCCGAATATGAAGTGGATGCCGCACAGCGCGGGATCGTGTACATAGATGAAATAGACAAAATAGCTCGAAAGTCTGATAACCCGTCCATCACGCGCGACGTGAGTGGCGAAGGTGTGCAGCAAGCCCTGCTAAAATTACTCGAAGGAACTACGGTGAACGTGCCGCCACAGGGTGGTCGTAAGCATCCTGACCAGAAAATGATCTCGGTCAACACGGAGAATATCCTTTTTATCTGCGGTGGCGCATTCGATGGCATTGAGAGGCATGTGGCCAATCGGTTGAACACCCGCCCACTGGGCTTTGCCAATACAAAAGAAGCAGACCTGGAAATCGACAAGGAAAACCTGCTGCAGTACATCACAGCTCAAGATCTCAAGAGCTACGGTTTGATTCCCGAATTAATCGGTAGAATGCCCGTACTCACCCATCTCGATCCATTGGATGGGAAGGCACTGAAGGATATCCTGACCAAACCCAAAAATGCGCTGGTGAAACAATATTTCAAACTTTTCGAAATGGAGAAAGTGAAGTTGGAATTCACCGATGAGGCGCTCGATTACATCGTAGAAAAAGCCGTGGAGTTCAAGTTGGGAGCGCGAGGCTTGCGATCTATTTGCGAGGCGGTCATCACAGATGCCATGTTTGAGATGCCCTCTCAGCCAGATGTCAAAACACTGGAAATCACTAAATCATATGCTGAGGAGAAATTCGAGAAATCGAAATTCAATCAGCTGAAGGTGGCGTAGTTGGTTAATCCCGTTTCGCTGAGGAATCTCATTGAGGCTCGCTTATTCCTTTGATTTTAAATTAAACTTTATGAGATGACGGAATAAATCCGGCAATACTGGACTGGCTAGCGCCGGTTATCCTCACCTAAGAGCATACTCAAGTAGCTTTCATACCGGTAAAAAGCAATTTCACCTGACTCAACTTTTTCCTTGATCAAACAACCCGGCTCCCCAGTGTGTTTGCAATTGTGGTATTTGCACTGTCCCAAATATTCCCTCATTTCAGGAAAGTAGTGTGCCAATTCATCTGACTCAATCTCGGCTAAACCAAGCTCTTTGATCCCAGGGGTATCAATCAATTTGGTGGTGGCATTGATGAAAAACATTTCGGCAAATGTGGTCGTGTGAACCCCTTTGTTAGCAAAGGAAGAAATTTCATTCACCTCCTGCTCCACACCCGGAATCGTCCGGTTTATAAACGTAGACTTGCCCGTGCCGGAGTGCCCCACCAACAAAGTCGTCTTACCCTCGAGCAAATCCAGAAACTGAGGCTCCTCATTGGCCAGAGAAGCCGACACAGCCCGATATCCCAGTTTCTGTAGCACTTGGGCAAGCGCCATCCATTGCTCCAATTCCTCATCCTTTAATAGGTCAGTTTTATTCAACAATACAATACCCGGAACCCTGAATGCTTCCAGCGTCACCAGCACTCGGTCTATAAATCCTATCGAGGTTCTGGGGGTGTGGAAAGTAAAGAAAACAAGTGCCTGATCGACATTCGAAGCGATGAGGTGATCATGCCCCTTTTTTCTCGGCGACTGTCGGGAAATGTAATTTTCTCTTGGGTATATCCGCTCAATGACCCACTCGTCATCCGACTGATTGTTGGGTTCAACTTCCACCCAATCACCTACAGCAATTGGATTCGTTATTTTCTTATTTTCAAGCTTGAATTTACCACGCAATCGTGCTACGTGCTTTCCTTTCTCAGAGAGCACCTCATACCAAAGGCCGGTTGTTTTAGTCACGAGTGCCCTCATAGAAATTCCACTATTTTATTCACCACGAGCGGCGTTGCACCCGCTCCGTCTTGGACAAAAGCTCGGGATTGATCGGCAGCCAATCTATAAACCACATCGTCCATCAGGAGAGATTCGAACCATTCTTTAAGCTCTTCTGCGGTAGAAAAAGTGAATCCGCCAGCCGTCTTTGCCAATCCAATGGCTTCCTTGAATTTTTGGTTGTTGGGGTGATCCCCAAAGCAAACCGGCACTCCGTATACTGCCGCCTCCAGGGTATTGTGCAAGGCTCCTCTGAAAGCCCCTCCTACAAAGGCAAACTCACCGTACCTGTACAGGGACGACAGCATCCCCATGTTGTCCACGATCAATAGCCGAAAGTCAGAAACAGTACTCTCCTGCGCTTCAGAGTAGCGAATGGTCTCTGAAAACAGGGCTTCAAGTTTCTCAATTTCGTTGCTCTGGATATTATGTGGGGCAATGATGAATTTCATTTGGTGCTGACGGCTTTTAATGAAAGAAGCCAGGACGTCTATGTCGGACATCCAGGTGCTCCCAAGCACCATCAACCGTTCTCCGTTCTTGAATTTCTCGGCAATGGTCAATCGCTTGGCAGCATTGGCTATATCGATCACCCTGTCAAACCGGGTATCCCCAGATACCGTAACGTTTTTGGCTCCAATGC
>CAYORY010000213.1:0-3484 GCA_964406435.1 uncultured Roseivirgaceae bacterium
CACCGAAAATGTCGCCGAACTGAGAGAAAATATCCTCCATGTTCATGCCGCCACCCCCAAAACCTTGGCCGCCTACTCCCTGGTGCCCGTACTGGTCGTATCGTGCTCTTTTCTGCGGGTCTTTCAAAACTTCATAAGCCTCCGCCGCTTCCTTGAATTTATCCTCTGCTGTTGGGTCGTCCGGGTTTTTGTCAGGGTGAAATTTTATCGCGGTTTTGCGATAGGCTTTTTTGAGCTCTTCATCGGATGCGTTTTTCTCAACACCAAGAATTTCGTAGTAATCTCTCTTAGCCATACTTATTGCTTAGCGCCTGTCACAACTTTCGCGAATCGAATCACGGTATCATTAAGGAAATATCCGGGCTCCACTACATCGACAATTTTTCCTTCTAATTTTTTATCTGCTGGTATTTGCGTGATGGCTTCATGAAACTCATCGTCAAACTTGTCGCCCTTTTTGATATCCATTTTTTTCAAACCTTTCGCTTGAAGTGTCTTGGTCATCTTCTGCTGGATCAAATCCATGCCTTCTTTCACACTTTCTAAGGTAGCTTTCTCGTCGTTTGCTGATTGGCTGGCACGTTCGAAATCATCGAGCACGGAAAGTAGATTTTCAATGACATCACGGCTGGCTGTCGCGATAAGATCTATTCGTTCTTTGGCAGTTCTGCGACGGAAGTTTTCGAATTCTGAGTAAAGTCTCAGGTATTTGTCTTTGGACTCTGCGGCTGCCTGCTCGGCTTTTTCAAGATCAGATAATTCTTCCACAGGCTCCTTGTCAATCGCTTCTGTTTCGGTTTCTGGAGCTTCCTGGGCTATATCTTGCGCCTCATTTTGGATTTCTTCAGGGTTCTCTTCGTGCTTTTTCATCAATGGTCGTTTTCGATCAGCCGGCAAAGGTCAAGAATATTGCCAAATGAGTTTTTGTGTCAGATTGTCAGAGGTTCTCAATTTAACATCTCCCAAATCTTGTCTTTGAGCTTCTGAATGCCCAAACCACTGACGCTTGAGATGAAGACATGCTCAATTTTAGGTAGCTCTTTTTGGATCTCTGCGGTCAGTTCTTCGTCTAAGAGATCGGACTTGGATATTGCCAACAGTCGCTTCTTGTCGAGCAACTCGGGATTATGTTTTTTGAGTTCGTTCAGGAGGATTTCAAATTCTTTTTTGATGTCATTGGAATCCGCAGGTATCAAAAAAAGGAGCATTGGATTTCGCTCGATGTGGCGAAGAAACCGGGCGCCCAGACCTTTTCCTTCGGCGGCTCCCTCGATGATTCCTGGAATGTCGGCCATCACAAAGGATTTGTAATCGCGATACTCCACCACGCCCAGGTTTGGGGTCAGAGTGGTAAATGGGTAATCTGCGATTTCGGGTCTGGCGGCCGATACTGCTGATAGGAGGGTAGATTTTCCGGCATTTGGAAAGCCCACAAGACCCACATCGGCAAGGATTTTTAGTTCGAGAATGATCGTTTTTTCCATTCCCTCAATGCCGGGCTGTGCATAGTGAGGTGCTTGATTGGTAGAGGTGCGAAAGTGATAGTTGCCCAGCCCGCCCATTCCGCCTGGCAAGAGGATTTGCTCTTCTCCATCGGTCATGATTTCCAGGAGTTTCTCCCCGGTTTCTTCCTCACGGGCGATGGTTCCGATGGGTACTTCCAGAATGACGTCCTGACCATCCGAGCCTGAGCTTCTCTGGCCTGAACCATTCTGTCCATTTTCTGCCTTGATGTGCTTTCGATACTTCAGGTGGAGCAGCGTCCACATTTGTGCATTGCCTCGAAGTACGATATGGCCGCCACGGCCACCATCACCTCCATCGGGCCCGCCTTTGGGCACGTATTTTTCTCTACGAAAATGGGAGGAGCCAGCTCCGCCATTCCCTGATCGGGAGTAGAATTTGACGTAATCTATAAAGTTGGATTCCATGCGCAGGACAGGTTAAAACTGTCCGATCGCTCGTTCGATGGACTGATAAATTTCTTCGATGGAGCCGACCCCATTCACTTCATTAAACTTGTTGGCTTTTTTATAGAATTCGGCAACAGGAGTCGTTTCCTTATTATAGACGTGGATTCGGTTGGCAATCTTGGCTTCATCCTGATCGTCCGCTCGGCCTGACGTTTTACCCCTGGAAAGCAATCTCGTTTTCAATTCATCCTCAGGAACAACCAGGGCGATCATCCCAGAAACGGTCAATCCATTTTTTTCCATCATTTCGTCCAGCGCTATTGCTTGCGCCACAGTTCGTGGGAAACCATCGAATATAAAACCATTCGAGTCTAGGTGATTTTTGATTTTATCCTCGACCATATCGATTACGACCTTATCAGGAACAAGATTTCCTTCGTCCATGAAACCTTGCGCCAATTTTCCTAGTTCTGTTCCTTCACCGAGGTGTTTGCGGAAAAGATCACCAGTGGAAAGGTGAACCAAGTTATGGTTCTTGATAAGGTTTTCACTTTGAGTGCCTTTCCCAGCTCCGGGAGGGCCAAACAGAACAATATTGAGCATATGAAATGGTTAAGGCGCGTAAAGATATTCTGTTAAAGTGAATTGGGGATTTAGACGGTGGTAATTTCGAATATTCAATGGAAGAGGTACTAAAATATTTATCGGTTTACGGGCTTAGCGGTTTCAAATTTCTCTTTGGTCCGACCCTTGGAACATCCTATGATTTTCCTGTAATACTGACTGCTCTTCTAACTGCTTTTGGGATGATGACGCCCGTTTATGCCTTCACTTTTTTTGGAGAAAGATTGAAGGGCTTGGTCAATCGGTTCAGGAAAAAGGATCGAAAGATTTTTTCAAAAAAGAGTCGACGTTTCGTGCGCATGTGGCGAAAATATGGTGTGAAGGGAATTGCACTAGCCACACCGCTTATTTTTACTCCACCCGTAGGGGCGATTCTCGTGAATGTCCTTGGGGGTAAGAAAAGGAAGATCATCCAGTGGATGTGGATCAGCGCCTTATTCTGGGGGTTTTTACTTTCCTGGGTAGTGAAGAATGCCTATTGGGTAATCAAGGAATTTATCATCCTGTAACCTCATCGTCCATCATCTCTATATCTGAGATCAAGACTTTTCTTGAAATAGCCTGTCCGGTTTTTGTAGCGGCAAGTCCACCCAGAGCCGTTTCCTTGTACCTATCTTCCATAGCCTGACCGACTTCACCCATGGCATCCACGCATTCATCCACTGGAATCACAGGGCTGACATTAGAAAGGGCTATCTGAGCAGAAGAGTTTGCGATAGCCGCTGCGCTGGCATTTCGAACGACGCAAGGCACTTCCACCAAACCCGCTACGGGATCGCATATGAGACCGAGCATGCATTGAATCGTAATGGCCACAGCATTGAAGGCCTGCTGAATGCTGCCCTCCAGACAATATACGATGCTGGCAGCCGCCATAGCAGCTGCTGACCCAGTCTCTGCCTGACAACCGCCGACAGCTCCGGCGAGTGAAGCTCGATGCTCAAGAA
>CAYORY010000214.1:0-3468 GCA_964406435.1 uncultured Roseivirgaceae bacterium
ATCAAACCCTTTATCAAGTAGGTTTTCGTACTCAACCCTTGGGTAGTATATTGAGAAATATTTTTAATCCAATAAACTCATGAAAACCTTACGAACAAGCTTCATGCTCATGATAGGACTGCTAATAGTAGTAAGTCTGCCAGCGGAAGCTCAGAAGAAAAAGAAAAAAGGCGAGACCGAAACCCCCGCCAAAAAGGAGGAAGACAAAAAGAAAACCATCTCCAGCGAGACCAAGAAACATACTAAAATTGACGGTCTCTTTACCCTTTACCAAGACAGCACATCTGGCAAGGTGAAGATGGCCATTACCGAAGATCAAATTGGTAAAGAATTTATCTACTTCGGTCAGGTAAAAGATGGTGTGCTGGAAGCCGGTGCTTTCCGAGGAGCTTATGATGGAGAATTCATCTTCAAAATCAACAAGTACTTCAATCGTTTGGAATTCGAAAAAGTGAATACCGGATTTTACTTTGATGAAAACAACGCACTGAAAAGAGCCGCCGATGCAAATATTGCACAGGCTATCATGGCTAGTGAGGAAATACTCGTCGACGAAAATGGCACTTATCTTATCGATGCAGACAATCTGTTCGTAAAAGAAACGCTTACCCAAGTGAAGGGATCTGGATCCAGCAACCCCAATGCTTTTTCGCTAGGTAGTGCCAGCAAGGACAAAACCCAGATTTTGTCCATAAAAAACTACCCCGAAAACCTAAATGTAGCCGTACGCTATGCCTATGACAACAGCTCACCAAAAAACTACGGTGGCAATGCTGTGACGGATGCACGATATGTAAGCATAGAAGTGTACTACACTTTAATGGCCGTTCCTGAAAATGATTATGAGCCTAGAATGGACGACCCTCGCGTAGGCTACTTCCTCAACCAGGTGGATGACCAAACCGACCCTTCGGCCACACCATATCGTGATTTGATCAACAGATGGCATCTTAAAAAGAAAGATCCAAATGCCGCCATATCAGAACCGGTAGAGCCAATCACATGGTGGATAGAAAACACGACCCCTGTCGAGTGGAGAGAAACTATTAAAGAAGGTGTACTTGCATGGAATCCGGCATTTGAGAAAGCTGGCTTCAAAAACGCCATGGTAGTAAAAATCCAACCAGACGATGCTGACTGGGACGCAGGTGACGTGCGGTACAACGTGCTTCGCTGGACTAGCTCCCCAAATCCTCCCTTCGGTGGATACGGCCCAAGTTTCACCAACCCAAGAACCGGTCAAATCCTCGGCGCAGACATCATGTTGGAGTTTGTGCACTTCGCCAATCGAGTGAAATACGACAAGATTTATAACCTGGCGATGAACGAAGAAAGTGACTTCACGCCAACGTTTGGTAAGGGAAATAACAGGTATTGCGACTATGGAGACTTCAAGCAGCAAGACATGCTGTTTGGAATGATTGCCGCAGGCGTATCCGCTGATGCCGACATGGACATGGAAGGAATTAAGAAAGAAGCCATGATGGAATTAATTCTGCATGAAGTGGGGCACACCATTGGTTTGAATCACAATATGAAAGCCTCGCAAATGTTCTCTCCTGAGCAACTGGTAAACAAAAAAGATGGGGTGCTCACCGGCTCTATCATGGATTATGTGGCAACAAACATCACTAGGGATAGAAGCAAGCAAGGTAACTATTACTCAACAGCAGTAGGACCTTACGATGTATGGGCGGTACAATTTGGCTACCAGCCATTCAAAAATGAGGCTGAGCGCGAGGCACTATTGGCTATGTCTACCAAGCCCGAACTGACCTTCGGAAACGATGCGGACGACATGCGATCTCCCGGTAAGGCAATTGATCCAAGGGTAAACACAGGTGACCTATCCAATGACGCGATTCAATACAGTATTGACAGGTTTGAGACGGTAAGAAGCCTGATGAAGGATTTGAAAAAGAATACCATCGAAGACGGTGACACGTATCAGGAACTTCGACAGAATTTTTATATCCTGAGTGGGCAATACAACGGAGCGGCGAGCACAATTTCCCGCTACATAGGTGGGGTGTATGTAGATCGTTCTGTAGCCGGACAGCAGGGTGCCACCCAACCTTACACACCTGTGGCCTATGCAGACCAAAAACGAGCCATGGCAACTCTCAGCAAATACATCTTTGCACCAGATGCCTGGAATGCTCCAGATGAAATCTATAACTACCTAGCCATGCAACGCCGAGGATACAACTTCTTCTCAAGCCCTGAGGATCCGAAAATCCATAGCCTGGTGCTTGGCATGCAAAGCGGTGTGCTGAGACACCTGCTCCACCAAAATGTGCTCCAGCGATTGGTGGATTCTGAATTGTATGGTAATACTTATGACTTGGGCGAAATGATGACAGCTCTGAACGATGCGATTTTCAAAGCAGATATAGGAGGCAGTGTCAATACATTCCGTCAAAACCTGCAAATCGACTATACCAATAGGTTGGCAGCAATCGTAGCAGATGACAAAGACAGGTACAGCCATACGGCCAAGTCGATGGCACTGTACAATCTGAAGCAGATTGACAAGATGGCTTCTAACACAGCCGGAAACACCCTCTCCAAAGCACACAAGGAACATTTGAAATTGATCGTGGAAAAGGTATTGGATTAAAATCGGGTTAGATCAAAAATTAGAGAAAAGGCAACCAGTGGTTGCCTTTTCACTTGTGTCAAAATTTTGTTTGAAATGAATGGACGAAAACCCAGAAATCTTTCTAATTTCCGAACCTAAATCACCACTATGTCATCTAATCTTTCAGATTGGTGGGATGCCCTGACCACCATACAGCAGATTTACTGGGGAATAGCCATTCCATCCACCCTGATCTTCTTAATCCAAACGATCCTTACATTCGTGGGAGGAGATATGGATACCGAATTGGACCATGACGTAAGTGTAGAAACGGATCATGGAGCTGGTTTCCAGTTTTTCACCTTCAAAAACTTCATCGCCTTTTTTACCATTTTTTCCTGGACAGGAATTGCCTGCATCAACTCGGGCTGGACCACCGGGATTACTATCCTGGTATCGGTGCTTGCGGGACTGGCTATGATGGTGGTCATGGCGAGTATATTTTACTACTTCAGTAAGCTTACCGATAGTGGAACCATGAAAATGAAAAACGCAATCGGACAAATCGGGGAGGTATACCTCACCGTGGGAGCCGAGCGCGGAAACATCGGGAAAGTATCGGTGAAAGTGCAGGGTGCCCTCCGCGAACTTGACGCTCTCACTGATGACAAGGAAGACCTCACCATGGGCACGGTCGTGAAGGTAATCGACATAATTAATGACAATTTGTTACTCATTTCAAAATCCAAAAATTAAATCATGGAAGGATTTCTCGTAATTATCGGCATAGCAGCCGTCTTCATTTTTGTCCTACTAATAGGTCTATTTCAGAGGTACAAGAGATGTCCGTCTGATCGAATTCTGGTGATTTATGGTAAAGTCGGGAA
>CAYORY010000215.1:0-3408 GCA_964406435.1 uncultured Roseivirgaceae bacterium
TTGAGAAAATCAGATTTTAGATGAATTTCAAAACCATTCTGCCTCACGCAGTAGCAGTCATTGTATTTTTCGTACTCACTGTCGTCATTTATTCACCTGCCTTTTTTGATGGACAAAAACTTTCACAACATGATGTTCTTCAGGCATTTGGTGCGCATCAACAACTCAAGGAATATAAAGCAGAAACAGGCGAAGAAGCGCTCTGGCTAAATACTATGTTCAGCGGCATGCCTGCCTATTTGAATGGAGTTCAGTACTCGGGTGATCTTCTAAAATATGCTTATACAGCAATTAATTTGGGACTTACACACCCTGTGTCGCTCACGTTTCTATCCTTCCTGAGTTTTTATATCATGCTTCTTGCGTTTGGGGTTAGGAGTTGGCTAGCAATGGCCGGAGCGATTCTTTTTGGCCTGAACGGATTCAACATCATCAGTATTTCTGCCGGGCACAACGCCAAGATTGCTGCAGTGGCACTGATGCCTTTGGTTCTTGCTGGTATTAAGTTGGCATTTACAGATAAGCGATGGTTGGGAGTTGGATTGACGGCACTGGCTCTCGGACTTCAGATCAGAGCCAACCACCCCCAGATGACGTACTATCTTCTTCTGATTGTCCTTATCTATGGACTATTTGAACTGATTTATGCAGTTAAGGAAAAACGACTTCAACCTTTTTTCGTCAGCATTGCTGGCTTGGTGTTGGCTGCCTCTTTGGCCGTTGGAGCAAATGCTGGCAGGCTCTATCATACCTACGACTATGGGAAATACAGTATCCGTGGGGCATCCGAGTTAGAAACAGATGGTGAGGCAAAGGGGCTGGATTATGATTATGCATTTCGGTTTAGCAATGGGATAACAGAGCCTTTGGTCATGTTCTATCCAAACTATTTGGGCGGATCTTCATCACAGGAATTATCAGAGAAATCCAACGTAGCGGAAGCCCTGATGAAAACGGCCGGATACAGCCGACTGCAAGCGAAGGAAACGATCAAGGCCATGCCTACCTATTGGGGAGATCAACCTCTGACCGCTCCATATTATGCGGGATCGGTTCTTCTTTTTCTTTTTGTGCTTGGCTTATTCGTGCTCCCGAAGCATCAAAAAATATGGCTCATTGTGGTCGCAATATTTGGTATAGCTATGAGCTGGGGTAAAAATGCCGCTGGTTTCAACAATGTGCTTTTCGATTATTTGCCGGGCTACAATAAATTCAGATCCGTCACATTCACCATCATTATCCCCATTCTTGCCATTAACCTTTTGGCATTTACTGGCATGGAAAAATGGCTCAACCAGAATAAAACGGAACAATGGAAATCCCTGAAATGGGCCGTTATTGTTGCGGGAGGAATAAGCGTTCTATTTTTGATTGTTTCGGGAATGATGAGCTATCGTGGAGCCATAGACGCTCAGCTCCCCGACTGGTTGATCAGTGCCATTCGAGACGACAGAAAAGCGCTCTTCCGACAAAGTATAATTCGGGCGATTGTTTTTACGGGACTTGCGTTCATGGCACTTTGGCTTATACATAAGGATAAGTTAAAAACTCAGGGTGCTTTACTTCTACTCGTCGGGATTGTGATTATTGATGTGGTCTCCTTAAGCAAACGCTTTCTGAACAAGGACAATTTTCAGGAAGACCCAAAGGAAAATTACTTCCGGGCCACAGGTGCCGACCAATTCATCATGAGCAATGCAGCTCCTGGAGAAAGAGTGCTCAATCTAATCAACCCTTGGAACGAGGCTCGCACCTCCTACTATCACGAATCCATTGGTGGATACCATGGAGCCAAAATGAGGCGATACCAGGATTTGGTAGATAACTACCTTGGCAGTGAAGCCAATCAGGCAATCACAAAACTGCAAAATGGCAGCAGGGATTTCTCTGATTTGAAAATCCTGAATATGCTGAACGCTAAATACCTGGTGGCCGGTAATCAAAAAGAGGCAGTCATCACCAATCCAAGTGCAATGGGGAATGCATGGGTTGTTAGAAATGTGGTGAAAGCGCAGAATCCAACTGAAGTAATGAATCAGCTTGCCAGCATTGACCCTAAAAACACGGCAGTGGTTGATGTCACGGAGGTTTCTGATCCCAAGGTCGGAGGTTCTGGTACCATCACCCTCACGGAGCGAACGCCGAATAAGTTGGTCTACACAGCGAATATTTCCGGCGGCACAGCTTTGGGTATTTTCTCGGAAGTGTATTATCCAAAGAGTTGGGTTGCAACAATTGACGGAAACAAGGCAGATATTCTTCGCGCGAATTACATTCTCAGAGCCCTGGAAATCTCTGAGGGTCAGCACGAAATAGTATTTGAATTTAAGCCGCAGAGTTACGCTACTACTAACAATATTATGATGATCTGTTCGATCATGATTTTGCTTGGTTTTGTGGGAACGGTCGGGGTGGAACTAAAGAAATTGTAAAGTGCCCTACCCCAATCTGATCATAGCCGGTCCACCCAAGACAGGAACAACTTCCATTTATGATTGGTTAAGCAAGCATCCGAATGTGTGCGCTTCCAGGATCAAGGAGACACAGTATTTCTTTCATAAAGTGACGGCAGTTAACCGTGAGGCGAACTACATCGAACACGGACTTACCAGGTATGAATCCTTGTTTCGGTGTGATGAAAAAAGGCAAGTAGTATTCGAAGCAACCCCCGACTATTTCTATTCAGATACTGCATTTGATCACCTGGATGAGCTACCCACGCTTCAGAAGATTGTCTTCATTCACCGTAATCCGGCCGAGCGACTTTTTTCAGAATACAGATTTCATAAGTTCAAAACCAAGCACTTTGATGGCGACTTTCGGGCCTATGCGGGATACCAAAACGGAGATTTTTTAGGAGAGCCCTTTCAACGTGGAAAAACCACAGACCTATTAGAAAAGTGGACATCCAAATACGGCAAAGAAAAGATATTGGTTTACGGGTTTGAAGCACTTAGCCAACCGCTGGTCTTCATGGAAAAATTATGCACTGACCTGAATTTGGATTCTTCGTTTTACCGAAACTTTGATTTTCAAATTAAAAATGAAACGCTTGTAGTCAGGAATAGAAATTTGCATGCTCTGGCGTACAAAATCAAAAAACAGATGCCCTCATTTTTGGCTAATAAGCTGCAACCGGTTTACCGTTTGCTGAACCAGTCAACACCTCCAACAATGAGCGAAGACGATCAGTTTGTGCTCGAAAAATTAAAGGAAGCCTATGCTGACCAAATGAATCCGACATTCCTTATTTCCTGATTATTTTAGCCCAGAGATGCAAATTAGGACAGACGACATTTTTGAGTTTCTAAAGGAGCAGGCCATTCCCTATCAAGTGGTGGGTTTGCCACAAGCTGAATACACCCTTGCTTCTTTGCTCCACCCCATCAGTAAGGCCTTTTACTTCGT
>CAYORY010000216.1:0-3390 GCA_964406435.1 uncultured Roseivirgaceae bacterium
AGCTGGAAGAGTAACTATCAAAGCCAAGCAGGAAGCTGACAACAATCATTTTGCCGGGAACACAAAGGTTAATGTAGACATTTTAGGACCTGTGCTAAATGCTGAGGAAGAATCCCAATTAACAATTTATCCAAATCCAACTGATGGCTCTTTCAGGATATCAACCATTGAGGATATTCGATTGATAAAAATTGTCGACCTCAAAGGAAATGAAGTGAGGCAGTTGGTACCCACAGGCACCTCTTTCAAAATTAAAGGTTCAATCCCACGAGGAATGTATTTAATAACAGCTGACTTAAAGGATGGCAGTAACGTCTTGATAGGACGATTGCTTTTGAAGTAAGAATCATTGATAAGGCAGAGGCAAATCTCATTCCACGCCCCCATTATTGGGCGTTTTTTATCAATCCTTCAAAGTCTACGCAGGTTTCATCCAAAGTCCGCGCGGGTTTTAGTCAAAGTCTGCGCGGGTTTTTGGGCGTTGGTAAAAACGGTTGTTCACACCCCACTTTAACCGTACCTTCGGGGCTTGAAGTCCAACCCGAGTGACCAACGATTGATATTTCTAGATGTCGCCAGGACCATCGCCATCCTGCTTATGCTCGAAGGGCACTTCATTTCTGCTACACTGGATGTTAGCACTATTTCTACTGACCAATGGCTATACGTCAGTTGGCTGAAAGTCCGAACGATCACAGCCCCACTCTTCTTGATGGTGTCAGGAATCATCTTCGCCTATTTGCTGAACAGAAACCCTGACCAGCCTTTAAGAGAAAACTCAAGAATTAAAAAAGGACTCAAAAGAGCAGCTCAATTATTCGCTTGGGGCATGGCCTTGCACGTTAGCCTGTTCCAATTGAAAGACTATCTCAATGGTAACTTCCACGGATGGCTTTTCTCCTTTCATATTTTGCAGTGCATTGCGGTTGGCTTGCTCGCTATGGTGCTGATCTACTTGCTGCATCGTAGGATAGGTGGCCAACTGACCTGGTACTACATGATGGCCGCCACCCTGATTATCAGCCTCTATCCTGCCCTGACTTCCATGAGCGGATACTTGCCTGAGGGTGCGCACCCGTTTATCCAAAATGCTATCAAAGGACCGATGAGCATCTTCCCGTTAGTGCCTTGGCTGGCTATGATTCTATACGGTGCGGCCATTGGAGCCTATCTGAGCTTGCATCCAAGAAGTGCCCAATCAGTCAAATTTCCTGTTCTGCTAGTCCTTATCGGACTCTTCCTGAGCTTTGGGCTCAATCACCTCCTGTATGCATGGGACGCTTACTTTCAAACCAACGCACTGCCGGTTTCGCAATTGTTTGGTAAAATGGGCTGGGTGCTGGTGATCCTTGGAGGACTAATGCTATTCCTGCAGAAAGTCCCGCTGAACAAAACGAGCCTCTGGGTTCGAATCGGGCAGCAAACGCTAGTTATGTATATCCTCCACTGCGTGGTGCTCTATGGTGCCATTACAGGTATTGGGTTGGACAGCTTTATCGGACAGGCGCTTTCGCCATGGCAAGCCGTGATCGGAGCGATGGTTTTTGTTGGGTTGTTCTCTGGAGTGGCTGTTGTTATGGAGAAAATAAGCTCACGCGTCAAAGACGCGCGCTAGAGAAGGGACTTGAGAGGGAGGAGTTGACTCAGAGAATAGTAAATGCGAACTAAGCAGTCTGTGCTAACTTTCGCTTATGAAAAGTGGATTTTTACTCGTTTCAGTATTTCTTTTGATTTCCTGTCAGTCAAAACAAACACAATCTAAAAGTTCAACTGAGTATACTAAAATGGATGATCCATCATCTGTGAATATTAATATCCCTGAAACAGTCAACATCCCTGACCACCCCGATTTTGATACCTTATCATTTTACCTAGAATCAGGTGATCGCATTTCATCGAAGTTTTACAATCGTCTTTTCGATTACGAAAAGGTGGAATTCGAAAAAGCCTTTATTCACAAAATTTGGACATACAAAGACTTTATAATTGTCCTTTCAAGATTTCATACCATTCATTCCGACTCACCCGAAGAGATAATTGAACTTACAATTTTTGATTACGAAATGAATCTGAAATCATCAAATGCGATTGAATTCGAGGTTGATTACGATCTATACAAATGTGGGTATCGTCTGATAAATGACAGTACTCTTAAGTTGGTCGAGAATCAATACACCAACTATGATCAGGACACTTTAAAAATAACCACCCATACTGTTCGGTTCAATAAATTAGGAAAGCTCGATACCCTTGAGACTGATTCAACTTTTAAGTATTTCGATTGAGTTCCATCATGCTTTCTTCTAGCCCCGACAGAAGCGGCACCTTGTAGAGCGGATGGCGGGAGCACCGTTTCTAAATAGCCCTGAAGTCTCGCTCCCCACCTTCACCAAGGTTTCAGCGGGTGGCTCTGTTTACTCAGGTTCCTCTGTGGTTGATAGATTACGTCACTTCGAGGGAAGCGCAGCGACGAGAAGTCTCCATCCAATTAGGGGATTTCTCCCCCCCACCTCACCGTAGTTTAATGAAAATCAAAACCTAAGCGTAGGTTGCACCTACGCTTTATGCTATCTTGTTTGCTTAAAGCGAACGAACACAACCAAATCGACTTGCCAGATAGCTACCAAATAAAAGATCAAGAAGCCACTTACTTCCTAACCTGCCAGGTGGTTGGCTGGGCAGATGTATTCAGCAGAAAAGTGTATCGAGACATCATAATCGATAGCCTCAAATACTGCATCGAACAGAAAGGTCTTATTGTCTATGCCTATGTGATCATGACCAACCATGTCCATCTGATTGTTCGCTGTGAAAACGGAAATCTGTCAGATATCATCAGAGATTTTAAGCGATTCACTTCGCGATCGATCATGAGCGAAATTGAGTCCAACGAAAAGGAAAGTCGAAAAGAATGGCTGGACATGATTTTTCAGTACCACGGGAAATACAACAAACGAGTCGGTGATCGGCAGTTTTGGACACATGAAAATCACGCCATTGAATTGTCCACAAACGAAATGTTGGATAGTCGATTGGAATACATTCATCAAAATCCGGTTCGTGCGGGATGGGTTGAAGAGCCTGAGCATTATTTGTATTCAAGTGCTCGTGACTATGCCGGACTTAAAGGGTTGTTGGAAGTTGAGATTGCGTAGATAGAATCTACTGGTCATAGGTTATGGCGTAGGTACAACCTACGCCAAGGTTCTTTCAAGTTTTCTAAAGCGCCATACCATTTCAACTTAGCCCCGACAGAAGCGGCATCCCGAACAGAATAAGCTGTGGCTCGTGGGTGTTTCGGGATCTAGCGAATGGCGTGAGCACCGTTTCTAAACAGCCCTGAAGTCTCGCTCCCTTAAATACTCCAACCGTCACTCTGAGCCTGCCTGC
>CAYORY010000217.1:0-3369 GCA_964406435.1 uncultured Roseivirgaceae bacterium
TGCTCCACTTCCTGACTGACAATCTCCTCGTCGTTTTCAACATACCTCACTCGGTACTTATTTGGCCCCTCCTCATACACAGGAAAATAGGTGTAGTCTGCTCCACCAAAAACACCCTTAGCTTGTACATTTTGCTCGGGTTCCCAAGAACCAAGATTGAATTTTTCGATTGTGTATATCCCATCTTCATGTTCACCCTTCACTGACCACACGATAGATGAGTCGCTGACAATGACGGTCTTAAAACCGAATACGCTGTGGTGCCTGATGGCGTCCGGGTTTACCAATGACGGAATACAAAGACTATCGGAATAAGAAATGTGGATAGAAACGGGGCTGAACTCGGCTATATTCTGAAAATCCAGCATGAGTGCGCTTCGATTGTAATTGATTTTCACCGCTCGATCATTGACAATGATTTCTTTGATACAATAAGACTTTGAGAGTGGGTTGTACGGATTCTGAACAAACAAGGGCTCGCCCCGATATACTCCCGAATAGGAGATTTCATGAGCTTGATTCTGGGCATTTAGGCCTCCGAAAATCAATATCCAATAGATCAGTACCATGGCGCGAAGCATCGCGATTGAGCTTGTGATTAGTACCATCAAGATAAAGAGGTTACATCGCAATTTCTATCACAGCAGAAAAGAATGAAGCTATGCAAACATTTTATTGCATTATTAGGGGAATTAATTGATTTATTCAACTAAGAAAAGGATCAACGCTCACACACTATGCTATTGGTTTGGTACAATCCCGATATAGACTTCTACGAAAAAGGCTCACCATCCGAGTATGCCATCCGCTCTCGCAGCAGTCACAATCAAGATCGATTTGAAATTATACATCAATTTGAGGTAGCGGAGAAAACAAGCAGACTCGCTCAAAAACTTCTTCAGAGCTTAAACATCCTCAGAACTCAGGACCGTTTGCGCCGAGAAATATTTGCATAAGGCCAGTACCTGTTTATCTTAGCCTTCATCAAATTCTGTCGATGAAGCGGCTAATCATTCTCCTATTATTTTTTTCCTCTGCCTGCTCCCAGAAAGCACTAATTTATCTAAATGAAGAAGGGGCAAAATTTCAAGATTTCAAGACCTATCGACTGATCAATACCAAACTGGATAGGACGAACCTAAGCAAAGAAGGACGGGACATACTCGATATATTGGAGGCCGCCATCAAAAATGAAATGAACAAACGAGGCTATGAGGAATCTAACCTAAGCCCCGATTTGGTCCTACGGTATGAAATCTCCACTAGCAGGCATACAAATTCGCAGAATAATATAAGCCCGTACGGTGCTCCCCCTACTACGAGGACATTCCTGGAATCTCTCATTATCCTGGATTTGACGGATACAGAAAGAAGAAAAATGTTTTGGCAAAGCAGCTATGACTTGAGGCAGGAGAGCCGTCAGCTCAAAAAAGAACACGCCACACAAGATGCAGTGAGCGAAATCTTCTACACCTTCCCTTTCCGAGCCGGTGAAAGCGAGCCCGACCCGACTCTCTCAGATAGAAAGGCCAACCGAAAGATCATAAAGGCTCTGCGGAAAATCGAAAAGAAGGAAGCCAAAGAGCTGGAAAAAGAACAGAAAAAGAACAGATGACCGATTACGATTTCTGGTCGGTCGTGCCGCCCGTCCTTGCCATTATTCTAGCAATTATTACTCGCCAGGTTATTTTCTCCCTGCTCGTTGGGTTATTCGCCGGATGGCTCATCATTAATAATGGCAACCCACTCGACGGATTCCTGGATACATTGAATGGACTAGTGGCCGTATTCGAGAGCGCAGGCAACACGCGCACGGTATTGTTTACGCTGTTCATCGGCGCACTCATCCAGCTGATCCGACATGTAGGAGGTGTATCTGGGTTCATAAACGTCATTTCAAGGAAATTTGAAAATGCAAAATCTCCATCGAGTAAGCTGCAGACTGGTGCGGCTCTCACAGGATTCTTAATTTTTATAGAATCTAATATTTCGATACTAACAGTTGGTACTGTCTTCCGGCCCTTATTCGACAAGTACAGAATCAGTCGAGAAAAACTCGCTTATATGGCTGATTCCTCTTCAGCTCCCTCATGTATTTTATTTCCAGTAAATGCGTGGGGTGCATACATCATGGGGCTTTTGGCAGTCTATGAGATTGACCCGCTTCGTGCACTTGTGTTTTCAATTCCATTTAATTTTTACGCAATTCTGACCTTGCTGCTCGTATTCTATATTGGCCTGAGCGGTCGGGATTTCGGTCCAATGAAAAACACAAGACCCGTACCCGAAGAAGAGATTGAAGAAAATGGAGCTGCCGGTAAATCAATCAATATGATTCTTCCTCTGCTGACAATGGTCCTGACCATGCCTCTCTTCTTGATCTACACGGGGTGGGATGCTAATTTGACTGGTTCATTTGGAGAAAAAGTGTGGGCAAGTATTGGGAATGGATCAGGATCTCAAGCCGTAATGTATGCCGTCTGTACGGCCATCTCGGTTGCTGCCGTCAAGTTTGCTGCAAATGGCCTTATTGACCTCAAAACATTCATAAACCAATCGCTCAAAGGGATGAACGAAATGATGGTGATGGCCATATTGATGGTATTGGCCTTTGCCATTGGCAATCTCTGCAACACCCTTGGCACGGGCATCTATGTGGCTGACATCAGCAAATCCTGGCTATCTCCGGCGCTGGCTCCTGCGTTGATTTTTGTCACAAGCTGCTTTATTGCTTTTTCTACCGGCACGTCTTGGGGGACATTTGCTATCATGATGTCCATCGCAATGCCGCTTGGCATCAGCATAGATGCCAATATTTATTTGATCATCGCGGCGGTGCTAGGGGGCGGTGTATTTGGAGATCACTGCTCGCCTATTTCAGACACCACTTTGATTTCATCGATGGCTGCAGGGTGCGACCACATTGATCACGTGAGAACCCAGCTACCGTATGCACTGGTTACTGGAGGTGTTTCGGTCGTCCTTTATCTGGTCGCAGGAGTATTACTCTAAAAAAAAATCCCCGTCTTTCGACGAGGATTCTCAGTTTCTATTTTCAGGAAGTTTACTCCTCTTCTTTTTCCTCTGAAGATGCCTTCTTCTTGGTAGCTGGCTTTTTTACGGCGGCTTCAGGCTTTTCTTCGATTGCTGCTTCCACGACAGGCTCGGTCTCTGCTGGTTCTACTTTCGTTTCCGCCTTGGCACCTTTCTTGGCAAATTCAGCCTTGATAGCTTCTACATCCACATTTTTAATCACTGGCGCGAAGTTTAAACTTTTGATTCGTTTTACTCTCGCCTTAGCGCGCGCTTTGTTCTTTCTTCCTTTTCTTTCAAGTCTTGTTACAGCCATTTCCAGTCGCCTTTAAAATT
>CAYORY010000218.1:0-3359 GCA_964406435.1 uncultured Roseivirgaceae bacterium
ACTAAAAACTATCAACTATCGACTAAAAACTATCGACTATCGACTAAAAACTATCGACCAATATCCAAATACTGTTCATGAGTGTCCACATCCCTTAAAATACCCTCGTCATCCACCTCAATTAGCTTTACTAATTTCTTGTTTGCCTGAACCACTCCTTTGCAGCCTTCTGGTTCTTTGTGATCTAATATGGCTTGCCTCAACGATGATGGAAAAATGACAGGATTTCCTTTTTGGCCTTTATATGTTGGGACTACAATATTTTGACCTTCAAATGCCAATATCAGTTGGTTTAGTGTTTCTGTCCGTATTAGCGGGATGTCCCCCAAGCAAATCATCAATCCATTCTCAGGATTAGCAGCCGCAACACCAGCTTGTATCGAGCTTGTCATCCCCGATTTGTAATCGGGATTTTCAATCGGCCTGATCTTCCGATCTTCAAATTGAACCAATCGATTCATAGACAATTCACTCCCCACAAGTATGATCTCATCGACATCACTCTGAGCGACCGCTTCCAATACCCACTCAATGATCGGTTTGCCTTTTAGGTCCAGGAATAACTTATTGTCATCTCCCATTCGGGAAGATGTGCCGGCTGCCAGGATGATGGCAGAGACCTTAGCCATTGATTTTATCCATCAAATCCTCTCTTTCCTCAGGCGTATTTGCATTTCGAAGTAGCGTCGGATCATCCAGATGTAGTTCATGAATATCGCTGTTTATTAGCGCCTTACGAGGGCAGGAAAAACCCTGTGAAAGGAAAGACAATAAACGCGGATAAGCCCTTGGTTCCCAAATGGTTATTAGCGGTTCAGGAAACTTCGTTTCAGGGTTATGAAAGCAGGTGGCTAGCTTGGAGGGGTCACGATTGTCAACCAATTGCTGAAGGGTATTTCTGTCCAAAAGCGGCATATCGGTAGCCACCACCAACCAGGCTGCATTAGGATCAGATTGGAATGCTGATAGTATTCCGCCATACGGCCCCAAGCCCACAAACTTATCAGTAATCACGGGCAAAGACTCTGAACCATCGTCTACTTGTTTGGAGAAATATACCTCGTCACAAAATTTGGCGAGCAGGTCTGCAGTGTGCTCTTTTTGAGGTTTGCCGTGGTAATCCAAATTTCCCTTGTCCTGCCCCATTCGTTGGCTCTTCCCTCCGGCTAGCACCAAACCCTTGATCTTGGGTACTTGAATTTGTTCTTTGATAGACTTTGAAATCTTATCTAAATCCGAAATCCTGACCACAGGAACATTCGAAAATTCATTCTTCAAAAAGTCATGAATCTTGGCCTCTCCTTCGTCCGAAACAAAGAGCAGTACATTCGTCAAGCGATCCAGCTTCTTTTCAAGCGATTCTTTCTTCTTTGAGTTGATCAATACAATCTGCTTTTCAGCTTTGAAGTGATTGCCGTTGACAAGGGTGATATCGACATCATTGAAAAGCGCTCGAAACGAGTATTCTATATTGGGATCATCAAAATTGAGCTGATGGTGCCCGATCTTATCGGTGTACTGTTTTGCAAACTTCTTTTCTGCGCCCTCACTTCCATGATCAGCATCCACATATCCCACACGATAATCCGATAGCACGTCAGAAAGCTTACTGGCCAACTCTTGAATCACACCACATGGAGCTCCCATAAAAGCGATTTCATTTCGGTGAAATCGTCCGCCTAATGGCATGGTAAGTTTTGTATGTTTCTGATGTATTTTCACTCCCTTCAATTCACATAGTCATTAACAAATAAAGTATAAGCCAAAGTCCTTGTACCAATTACTTTGTACCTAAGACCTTTTAAAATCGGATTTACCCCCTTTCTTCTCCATCAGCTTCGTTTCCTTGATTACGATGTTATGCGAAAAGCCTTTACACATGTCATAAATCGTCAATGCTGCTACGCTCGCTCCGGTTAATGCCTCCATTTCCACGCCCGTTTTACTGGCCACCTTCGCGGTACACTGGATTTCCACCTCTTTCCGCTCATTGATTCGAATATCCACCGTGCACTTATCCAACCCAATCGGATGACAGAGCGGAATCAACTCACTCGTTTTCTTTGCCGCCATAATCCCCGCCAAAATAGCTGTTTGGAACACCGGCCCCTTCTTTGTGTGAATTTCATCATTCTCCAGACGAGCCACTATTTCTTCATCTAAGACAACAATCGTTTGGGCGGTTGCCGTTCGCACAGTCACTTCTTTTACGGACACATCGACCATAGTCGGGTCGCCGGATTTATTGAGATGGGAGAATTCCTTTTGCATGAAATGTCGATAAGACTTTAAAATTACCTCGTACGGCAATACTAATTGACACCAATTAATACGCCTCAGAAACCTGGAGCTTTCTTTAAATCAGTTTTTTTCTTTCAAAGCTAAAAATGCCTTGATTTCGCCATACACCCGATGCAAATCCTCCATGTCTATCACATACGGGGGCAAGATGTAGAGCACATTACCAAGCGGCCTCAGAAGGATGTCTCGGTTTAGGAAATAATCATACATCCGATCACGAATAGAGCTCGTGTAGCCCGTGTCTTCCGTTTTTATTTGCATTGAAAGAATCGTGCCCTGTGACTTTATCTGAGCCAGTCTTGGATGATCGTTCATTTCCTTTGTGAAAGCTTTGTGTGCTTCAGATATGGCTTGTATTCGCTGCTGACAATCGTCTGAAACCAAAATATCAAAACTAGCATTGGCCGCTGTGCAGGCGAGAAGATTTGCTGTGTACGAATGTCCATGCCAGAAGGTCTTTTGAAGCTGGTCACTGTCAAAGGCATCCACTATTCGCTTCGATACACTCGTGATACTCATTGGAAGAAAGCCGCCCGTCAAGCCCTTGGACAAGCAAAATAAATCGGGCTGATGGTCGAGATAGTCCGTGGCAAAGAACTTCCCTGTTCGGTAGAACCCTGTCATCACTTCATCTGCTATGGTGACCACCTCATGTTCTTTGGCTATTGCCAAAAGCTGATTCAGAATGTCCCTGTCATAAATACGCATCCCAGCTGCTCCTTGCACCAGCGGCTCGAAGATAAATGCTGCCGTTTGGTCGCTACAGTGCATCCGGAAAGCCTCAATGGTAATAGCTCCATCACCTTCGGGAAAGGGAATGAATGCCACATCGAAAAGCTTTTCGTCGAAGGGTGCGGAGAAAAGATTTCTCTCAGCTACAGACATAGCACCAAATGTGTCGCCATGGTATGCACCTTCCAGCGCGATAACCTTTGGACGCGACTTGCCCTGATTGTGCCAATATTGAATAGCCAGTTTCAGGGCAACTTCCACCGCCGTGCTACCATCATCAGAGAAAAACAGCTTGGATTGGTTCGAAGGTAAAACTGAAAGTAGTT
>CAYORY010000219.1:0-3348 GCA_964406435.1 uncultured Roseivirgaceae bacterium
GCGAAATAGTTATCTTTCGGGAAAGATTCCTGATGAATTGGATTCGTAAAGTCATCATTGCCCTGTGGGCGATAGCAGCAATTCTTGTGCTGTTTCACTCTGTAATAGACTGGGATGAGGCAGAACGACGAAAAGTGGAGAATCGAATGGCTCAGCTTCTGGATGTCCAGTCGAATGTCTTCAGACTCCTTATCACTGGATACTCTGAGAAAGCTGAGCTGGATCTCACCGGATCGCCGTATAACTACCGAATTTTTGAAAATGGGGAGTTAGTAAAATGGTCCGACAATAGGGGGTTGCCGGCTTACAGCCAGCTTCGCCAACCTGACTCATTGTATTACCTGGAGCACTCATCAGGCAAGTATATAGTCTATAGGAAATCCATTCAATCTGAAAATACGATAACCGATTTCTTCTCCATTTTGATTCTTGAAGAAAATTTTCAAATACTCAACGAGTACTTACGCACGCAAATAAATCCCAGTGTTTTCTCCAATACGCCACAGTTGGTCGGCTTAGGAGAGGCTTATCCGATTTCCTATAAGGGCAAAGAACTGTTCACCATTCTCCCGTCAGGGACGGCAAAATACAGACTTCTCTCGATAGCGATTTGGATAATGATCGCCAGCATTCCATTCATTTTGGTCGAGCTTATTCGAGTCCTGAAGAGGAGGTTTGGTGAGAAATCTATTTTGATGATTATTCCTGTTCTTGTCGTATTCCGTGTCATTCTTTGGTTGTTAGAATTTCCTGATAAATGGATTGATGCCAAGATATTTGACAAGGTGTTTTATAACTCTTCGTTACTCAATTTTTCCCTAGGCGATTTACTTCTCAATTACTCTTTTCTAGTCCTTATTGCTGCCCTCATTGGCAATGCAAAAGAATGGAAAGGTGATGCCATACCTCGCGTAATAAGACCGATTATTGTTTTTGGTAGTGCGCTTTTGGCTTACCTGAATATTTGGTTTTTCTATTGGGTCATTGGTGATATCATCACACATTCACAAGTGGAATTTGACATTACCCATTCCATTCAGTTTGACCTTGAGAGAATTGCGGCGTTCATTGTTATACTGATTAGTTCTGCATTGTATTTTCTGGTAAATCACGTTCTGGCTCGCATAACCAGCGAGATGAAAGTCGTGGGAGGCGTTTTTCTATTGATACACTTGGTCACCCTTGCACTGTTTATTTGGCTGTTTCAGGATTTGTTCCCGCTGTTTATTCTTCAATTCGCCTGGTATTGGATACTGTATCTCACTGATTTATCCTTGAAGTTCGTTGTTGTCAGAAAGGTGGCTCTGGAGTACGTGCTGTCTGTGGCCGCTATTCTCTCCCTGTCTTTTGCATTTACGGTTTTTCATTACCACAACATCGAAGATTTGGATGAAAAGAAGAAGTTTGCCAACAAACTCATCTTGGAGAAGGATGTGCTCGGCGAGTTTTATCTGAATGAAATTCTGAACGAGTTTCGCGCTGATCGCTCGATAGAAGAAAGACTCAACGGGGGTATTTTCGCTCGCCAAAACATTCGAGAAAAAGTGAGACGGCAGTTTGTCTCCTCGTACTTTGATAAGTATGAATTAGAGATATTTCTATTCAATACCAGTGGTGAGATGTTGGATGTAGAGGGTGATTCTTTTGAGGTTTTTCGTAGTACACAAGGAATAAAAAAGTACGAGACAGACTATGAAGGAATCTATCTGATCGATGATTCAGAGAATATTTCGTTGAGAAAATACACCTGTTTGCTGACGATAGGAGACGAAGGATTCATGGTCATTAACCTGAATAGAAAACGAAACATCCCGACGAGTGTATTTCCCGAACTTTTAGTCGAAAGTCGCTATGAGCAGGAATCTTCCTACGAATACGATTACACGATTTTCAGGGATTCGGTCGTACTGTATGGGTATGGAAACTTCGGCCATTCCAATTATTTAAATTCTCAGCATTTAGAAAATCCCGAGCTCTTTGACGAAGGAATATCTCTGATGGGCAGGCACTTTTATGGGATGAAGACGCAGGATGGCAGAACCATCGTCATCTTCTCAGAGGCATATCCTAATAGGAACTGGGTCACCAATTTCTCCTTCTTGTTTCTCCTTTATATTGTCCTCATCAGTGTGGTGGGGCTCATTTATCGGTTGGTGTTGAATTTTAGAACCTTGACCCTTGCCAATAAAATCCAGCTCTATTTAGCGCTTGGTTTTTTGGTGCCCTTGTTCGTTACAGGCCTCACGCTTCTGAATACGCTAAACAAAAGCTATAGGGAGGAAATCACCAGAAGTTACCTCAAAGAGTCCCTGCGTATAAGTGCCAATTTGGTGGATGAGACCATACGATATGCGAACAATGCGTCCAACCTCAATCAGTATGCAAGCTACGTAGGTGATGTCTCAGGGTTTGTTCAGGCTGATCTCAATGTCTATGATGCCAAAGGACATCTAATCACCACAAGCCAGCCGGGGATTTTCGGGCTGAATCTTCTTTCTGACAAGATTAACCCCATTGCGCTAAAGGCACTCAGCGATGACAATCAAAATATAATCCTTGATGAATCAATTGGTCTACTTGATTATAAGACGACTTACACGACGATATCTGGATATACGGATGGCCAAATATATGGAATATTGGCCCTGCCATTTTTTGAATCTAAGAACCATCTAAGGTTACAGCAAAAGGAAGTTTTCGCCAATCTCCTAATGATTTTTGCCCTCATCTTTTTGTTTGCGCTGATCTCCGGAAATTACATCTTGAATTACCTGATCGGGCCGCTGAAAGTACTCACCAACCATTTGAAGCAAACCTCGTGGGAAGACAATCAGGCAATCTATTATTCGAGAGACGATGAAATCGGGGTGCTGGTGAAGGAGTATAACCAAATGCTGATAAAGCTGGATCGCAACAGGGAAGCATTGGCTAGAAGCCAAAAGGAATCCGCCTGGAAGGAAATAGCAAAGCAGGTGGCGCATGAAATCAAGAACCCGCTCACGCCGATGAGACTGAAAATTCAGCAAATGCAGCGCGACACAGAGGATGAATCCAAGGTGAAGGTGCTGCAGTCTTTGATCAAGCAGATCGATACGCTCAGCGACATTGCGGATTCCTTTAGTGAGTTCGCCAAAATGCCCGCTCCCGAAAACATGGATTTCGATTTGGTGGAAGTCGTTTCAGAAGCGACCCAGCTTCATGTGGGTAAGAATATCAAAATCAGTGCGCATTTACCTCTCGAAAAGGTGATGGTATGGGCCGACCCGAAGATTATGGCCAGAGTGCTCAACAACCTCATTCTCAATGCCATTCAGGCCATAGAAGGCAAGGAACCGGAGATCGAGATCA
>CAYORY010000220.1:0-3345 GCA_964406435.1 uncultured Roseivirgaceae bacterium
CAGCCAATGTTGGAGTTATTGATCGTGATTTAGCCATCAACTATGGCGTGACCGGGCCAATTCTTCGAGGTTCTGGAATGAAGTATGATCTTCGAAAAGTGGATGGATACAGCGTGTATCCAGAGCTTGAGTTTGACATTCCCGTAGGGAAAGGAGAAATGGGAACAACAGGAGATTGCTGGGACAGAACGTGGGTGCGAATGCAGGAATGTAGAGAGTCTGTAAAAATAATGGAGCAGTGCATTGCTCAACTAATGGGAGAACACAAACGGACGAAGGAGTTTGACCCGAGGGTGCTGGTGCCTAAGAAAATTCGTCCCAAAGCGCAGGACTTTTATGTGAGAGCCGAAAACCCAAAAGGCGAACTAGGCTTCTTCTTCAGGGCCGATGGAAAATCCGATATTCCCACAAGGTGCAAGGCAAGAGCACCTAGTTTTTCCAACCTGTCCATACTTCCTGAAATTTCCCGGGGTGTCATGCTTGCCGACCTTTTCGCCATAGTAGGGTCGCTGGATTTGGTAATGGGCGAGGTGGATAGATAACCTATCTTTATAGAGATGAAAATTCTCTCTTCTGATCAAATTCGTCAAGCAGATAAGTTCACTATTGAAAATGAACCTATCGAATCCATCGAGTTGATGGAGCGAGCCGCTCGAGCATTTGTGGAGAAATTCAAACTGCTTGCCCACGACAAAAACTGTAAGGTATCTGTCTTCTGCGGGCCAGGTAATAATGGAGGGGATGGCTTGGTCATTGCTAGAATGCTCCATCATGTAGGTCGAGCCGTTCGAGTTTTCAGCATTGGCGATTTAGAGAAAGCTACCCTCGATTTCAAAACGAATCAGAAAAGGCTTCTTCCAGGTATTCAATGTATTCATCTGGAGAATGAGAAAGATTTTCCTCTCATCTCAAGTCATGAGGTAGTGATAGATGCTCTTTTTGGGTCCGGTTTGTCACGGCCATTGGAAGATTTGTATGCGAAGCTGGTGGATCATTTGAACACATGCGAGGCAGAGATTTTTTCAGTAGATATAGCCTCAGGAATGTTTGGAGATCGAGTAGCGCATTCGGGCGCCATCATCGAACCTACTTTCACCATAAGTTTTCAGGTTCCAAAGTTGGCTTTCTTCCAGCCAAACCATCAGCGATTTGTGGGCGAATGGCATGTGGTGGACATAGGACTTGATGAAGAATTCATTGAAACGCTTCAGAGTCCCTATCAGCTCACCACCGCATCAGATGTGCTTGCTTCGCTACCAAAGCGAGGAAAATTCAGCCACAAAGGTGACGCGGGAAGGATGTTACTCATCGCAGGAAGCAAAGGCAAAATGGGTGCGGCGGTACTTGCGGCACGGGCAGCTTTCAGAGCAGGTGTCGGGTTGCTTTTCATTCATGCCCCATTGGTAGGCAGAGATGTGCTTCAGGTTTCAGTTCCTGAGGCCATGGTCGATGAGGATGAAAATAGGGATTGGATCGGAAAAATCAACGTGCCGGCAAAAGTAAATGCCATCGCCATCGGGCCCGGAATAGGCACGCAGGCCGAAACTTCCACAGCCCTGCATGATCTACTCAAACAATCCTCAAATCCCTTGGTCATCGACGCTGATGCCATAAATATCCTAGCCCGAAACCCGGATTGGATTCAACACATTCCTGCAGAATCAATCCTGACGCCACACCCGGGTGAATTCGAACGGTTGGTTGGGCCGTGGAAAAATGACTTTCAAAGGCTCGATCTTTTTAGAGAATTTTGTTCGAAAAATAAACTGAATGTGGTTTTAAAAGGAGCCTATTCTGCGGTCTGCAACTCCGCTGGAAACATCGCCTTCAACCCTACAGGAAATGCCGGCATGGCCACCGCCGGAAGTGGTGACGTGCTCACGGGGATTATAGGGAGTTTGCTCGCGCAAGGGTGCCAACCTTTCGATGCGCTCAGGCTAGGCGTTTTCCTCCACGGGCTCAGTGGAGATTTTGCAGAAAAAAGGAAGGGAAAGATTAGCCTCATGGCATCCGATCTGATCGCGTATTTGCCCAAAGCCATTCTAAGTCTCCTTAAAAACTAACCCACTCTTTTTGAGGCGGTTAGCTTTTCAAGTTCAATTGGACTTTCAGGACGAATAGAAATGCCAAGTTAAAAAATTGTAAAATCTCAAGAAAAAACATCCCTGCCATTGTAAACTATGGCAAATTATTTGCGTATTTTGTATTGTCTCATGAACAACAAACTGATCATATCTGCGTTTTGCCTGATTCTCGCATTTTCTGCGTTTGGTCAAGACAGTAATGAGCAAGCAGTTGGTAGTGCCTTTTCGGGCATTAGTCAGGAAAACAAAATCGATATCTACCCAAACCCCGCCGTTGAGTTTCTTGTGGTTCAGGTTTCGAACTCCACTTTGGAGAACATTGAGTTTGAGCTGCATAGTATCATTGGCAATCAAATGAGCATTAACATTCAGGACTTGGGTCAGGGCAAGTTCAGAATCCCGGTAGATAACTTCGCCACAGGCTACTATTTTCTGGTAGTGAAGGACGAGAAAATGCGCTTCAAGCGTGCCTACAAATTCCTTAAGGATTAATCCTTTTTTCCATTTTCATGGTGAGTTGGAGTCTAACCTCCGCAACTTCGAACAAGCTGTCGCACTACCCACACCCTTCGATAAACTCAGGGTGACACCCTTTTTCGAATGCACTCAGGGCAGGCTAGCTCAGAATGACACCCTTTTTCATTGCACTCAGGGCAGGCCAGCTCAGGGTGACACGCCCAAGTCAGGGTGACACGCTCCCCCCTTTACACACTCCACTCCCTCTCCTCGGAGGCCTGCCTGTCCGGTAGGCAGGGGGCGGGGAGAGGATTCAACTCGCCGGGGTGAGGATTCAGCCCCCTCTCCTACTGAAATGCCTCCGGCTTATAGTATCTTTCAAACAATCCCTCGTATTCTGCGGCCAGCTCCTTTTCTCCTGCCGCCCTGAAGGCTCTCGCCAGCTCGTTGATGATGAGTATCTGGCGCTGCATGTCCAACTGATTCAAGGCATTCGACGACACCATATAATCCAACTGCTGTGTGGCATTGGTACTGGTCTTCTCCGCAATGTCAAGAGCCAACTCCTTCTCACCCACTTCCAAAAGTGGCCCTACCTGCAGCACACTGAAATAATCGTATGGGATAGACTTGTGAGGCATTACTTCAAGACATTTCTTGAGGACTTCCTTAGCCGTTTCATATTCACCTGCATCGATATACTCTTGGGCAAGTGTATTGAAGCCCGACCTCAAATTCTGACAGAATCCCCTGTAATCATCGGTGTAGTAGATATCCTCTCTATCCAGATTTGTCCATTTGAATT
>CAYORY010000221.1:0-3292 GCA_964406435.1 uncultured Roseivirgaceae bacterium
GATCGATGGGTGTGCTGCTGTACCCACGTATTTCCCTGATGTCGTCAAACACTGCTGGATCATCGTTGCAATCGATGTGGAAGTAATCGATGTGGCACTTGTCCAGTTCGGTGACCAATTCGTGGAGAGATTTTTCCTTGTTCGAGTATAAAGACGCTGATATCTTCATGCAGTGGCTAGATGTGGGTCAAAGATAAGCTAGTTGGTCATAGTTTATCTGACTTGTGAATCAGACCTCCAAGATGCGTCATTACCTTAGTAAATGCACGTCATTCCCTGGCCTAAATGGAGTCATTCCCCGACCTAGATGAAACGTCATTCCCCGACTTGTTCGGGGAATCTCAGACTCACTTGGATATAACATGAAAGACCCCCCGAACGAATCGGGTGGTGACGAAACGTAGATAGTTCATGGTGAGTGGATTTATTGATGCTGAAGGCCTCCTTCCATCTTAAACCTTGACCGCTGAAATAAATCAAAGGCTTGAGAAATGGTTAAAGACTGTTAATGACCGAACCTCGATTCCCTGCCACCGTTTGGTTGGGAGAATTCTCTTCATATTCATATTATTTCAAGGAGCAATCCCGCCAGTGGCGGGATTCTTTTTTCATTCCTAAAGATCCTCCGAATTAGTCAGTAAAAGGAATGATGCTACTATCATAGGTCATCCTCAGGCCTCATGCATTAGGCAGTCATACTTAGACTCTTGGTTGCACTCAGAGTGACGTGTTTAGTTAGCTAGTTCAGCAATCCTAGAATCTCCCAAAGCGAAAAGAAATCATGATGGAAGAACCCGAAAGGTCAGCATCAGAAAGGTTTTCCAGCTCTGAACCGGTGACGTAGCGGTAGCTCATACCTGCCGAAAATCTGAAATACTCGGTCACGTTTACTTCCACCTGAGCGCTGGGCTCTACTATCATTATGGCCGAACTTTCTATCGTGAACTCAGCGTCGTTGGGGTTATTCGGGAAGAAGTTTTTGTCTGATACCTCCACCTGTCCCGCCCCAAAAAAGACTGGGAATATGAGGTGTATTACTTCCTTGGAGCCGATCATGCCGCCTACCATTATGCCGCCATAGCCTCCGTGCAAACTCAGTGGTTTTTCCTCCGTACCCACCATTCCATCAAATTCTATCTTGGTCGCTATGCCATAGCCACCCACTGCCACCAAATATCTGCGATTGACCAGCACGCCCCCATAGCCCCCTGTGATCATGCCTCGTTCACCTGCCAATTCGGAAATCTTGAGATCGATCCCTCCAAATCCATTCAGTTCGTTTCCCTTTCCCAGTAGGGACTTTACTTCTTCCTTCTTTGGATCGTAGGTGTCCACATATCGCTGAGAAAACAGCGCGGTGGTCATAAGAAATAGCAAGGTGGTGATGATGCTTTTCATACTTGGTGATTTCAGAAAACGTACTTGATGGACAGCCCCGCATCCCAAAACTGGGAGCGGGTGTATCTCATTCCTATAAAATTGAAATAGGGTTTTAGTTCAAATGCGATGGTCATTGGCACGCTGAGATAGCGGTATTCTACCCCGGCAATAAGGTCTACGCCCATCACAAAATAATTTTTCTCTTCGAAGACAAACTCCAATGGATCCTCACTTACCAGCACTTTGCGCAGGCCGTCGTACTTTTCGTATCCCAGGTGCCCACCCACGCCATAGTAGAAGTAGAAATTCTCATCGAAGGATACTTCCAGCGGCTTGTAAAATTCATAGAGGGCTGTGAACTGTGTGCCTTCATTTCTGCCGGAGACTAGCAGATCAAAGGCTTCCTCTTCTGTAGTGAATTTCTTGTAGGCGACACCTGCTGAATGCCCCAGGCGCAAGCCAGCGGCTCGCTCCACTGTCTGCCCAAGAAGGCAGACTGGTAACGTGATAAGTAGTATAAATGCGATTCTTGCCATGTGTACTATCGACGATCAGTGAAAATTGGGGTTTCTTTGATTGAGATGATGACGTCACCGCCATCTGCATCTAGCGTCAGCTTGCTGATAAAATCCTGTGTAGGGCCGACCATTCCGGTTAACCTCACGGTTTCATCTTCTTCATTGAACTCCCGGGTAAGGGACAGCATGCTGTTGGGCACAATCATCTTGTCTTCGTCACCTTTGATGGAGGACTGAATGTAGGACGCCTGATTCAGCACCAGGTTAAAATCCGTGGATGTGCCAATGAGGTTGATGGTTTGGAATTTCTGCTCTATCTGACTGAGCCATACCTCGCCAAACTCGAATTTCAAGTCCACATTGCGGGTGATGCGCTCGGCCTCCAGATCGGTGAATCGTCCCATGCCCACGATCTCATTTACGTTTCCAGCCTTGATTTTGTCATTTCGCGAATCGAGCTTGACGTAGTGGATGTTATAAAGATTGATCTCCGAACTGCTGCTTTGGAAGCTAAAAGAGGAGCCTTCTTCTATTGTGATTTCGGAACCACGAAGCGTAAACCGACCTCTGTTGACGAAATCAAAATTGGCCTTGCCAAATGAATGCTCCATTTCGAGCCTGCCCTCTACTCTGTTCCCTGTAAGATCGCCGTGCGCCAGAGTGATGTCTACTTCTCCAAGAAGGGAGCCCAGGTAGATATCCCCGTACTTGTTATCAATAGTAAGGTCTATATTTTCAGGGAGCCAAACCTCCATGTTCACAGTGAGTTTCTGATTTCCAAAAAACGCTTTTGAATAATCTTCTACATCTCCAAGCAGATCGCTGAATGTTCCTCCTCCACGTGCGATTTCGGTACTTACTGTTACCACTTGTCCTATTTTTCTCATTTGGATATCTACACGGCTCATGGTTTTATTTACCGTTTCCTGGTTCCTTCCATTTGCTGTGACTTTCGCTTGAATGCGCACCCTGTCTTCTTGCCAGGTGCGGATGATTACTTCGCCATACTTGTTGGCAATTTCCACTTTATTTCCCGCGGCTATGTCGAAGGACTGATTAAAATCCTTCTCCATTCGCACTTGCGTACTGCCTACGAACCCCATCAGGAGCAGGCTACAGCAGAGATATATCCTTGTTGCTTTCATCTTCTTCTCTTATTTCTTCTAACATCTGTTCCAATATTTTCAACTTCAAGCGATAATGATTCATCATCGCTTCAATCACTTCTTCATTTGCAGCATCGTCTTTTAAGTCTGCTTTCAGCTCCGCAAATGCCTTGTCCATTTCTCCCAAATCGTATAAAATCTGCTCATCATCTGTCATGTCAGTCACGAGTCTGGTCATGTCCTGAATTTGCGACTGGTAGAAAAGCTGTACCTCCTGCCATTCGGATA
>CAYORY010000222.1:0-3277 GCA_964406435.1 uncultured Roseivirgaceae bacterium
GCACGATATGAGCTGCCAGACAGGTGGCGACCACATCCATTGAATGCTGATCCCCTGCCTTTCCTATCGCACGAAGCATTTTCAACTCCTCCTCCACGCTCAAGCCATAGCCACTTTTCACCTCCACAGTCGTGACGCCATTTTTCACCAGCGTATCCATTCGAGCGGTCATAGAATTCACCAATTCTTGCTGAGTTGCCTCACGGGTTTTCGTCACCGTATCCCAAATACCGCCTCCAGCCTTGGCTATTTCCTGATATGTTTTGCCATTGTTTCGAGCTGCAAAATCTCTGGCTCTACTTCCTCCAAAACAAATGTGGGTGTGAGCATCTACAAAACCTGGCAACAAAACATGATCGCCCTCCAACTCCTCCAATTCCACAGATGAATTCACTTTTCTGAGCTCTTCGAAAGATCCGACTTCTGCTATTTTTCCATCCGAAATAAGTACTCCGCCATTTAGAACAATTTCTAGCTGTTCGTCTTTCAGTGCACCCCGCAATGGAAGGTCACGCATCGTTAGAATTTGAGCAAACGGGCCAATTAACTTCTTCATTTCAGTTGATCCAAGATTTGATCATCTACAATATTCGGTAAAGTGACTTTTAAATCAGGAGATCGATCCATCTCACGCTTGATTGCAAACATAGCTTCATCGTTTCGGGCCCAGCTTCTTCGGGCAATGCCATTGTTCACGTCATAGAATAACATAGCCTTTAGTCTGCGATCAGCTTCTTCTGTACCATCAAGCAGCATCCCAAAACCTCCATTAATCACCTCGCCCCAACCAACGCCTCCTCCGTTATGGATGGAAACCCAAGTCGCTCCCCTGAAGCTATCCCCAATCACATTTTGAATAGCCATGTCGGCAGTAAATTGGCTCCCGTCATAAATATTACTTGTCTCCCGATACGGCGAGTCCGTGCCGCTCACATCGTGGTGATCTCTCCCAAGTACCACCGGCCCAATTTCGCCTTTGGCAATAGCTTTATTAAAGGCTTCCGCGATTTTCATCCTTCCCTCAGCATCAGCGTACAGAATCCGAGCCTGTGAGCCCACCACCATTTTGTTCTTTTTAGCATCCTTGATCCAAGTGATGTTATCCTGCATTTGCTGCTGGATTTCAGGTGGGGATTGCGCTTTTATTTCCTCCAGAATTTCCATGGCGATGTTGTCCGTACAATCAAGGTCGTCAGCTCTTCCGGAAGTACACACCCATCGAAATGGCCCGAAACCATAATCGAAACACATCGGTCCGAGAATATCTTGAACGTAGGATTTGTACTTGAAATCAATGCCATTTTCGGCCATGATGTCGGCACCTGCACGAGAGGCTTCCAGCAGAAAAGCATTCCCATAATCGAAGAAGTAAGTTCCACGTTCAGCATGCTTGTTGATCGCCTCAGCCTGTCTCCTGAGAGATTCCTGAACTTTCGTTTTAAAAGTTTCCGGATCGTTTCTTATCAAATCATTTGACTCTCGATAAGACAGACCAACTGGGTAATAACCACCCGACCAGGGATTATGCAATGACGTCTGGTCAGAGCCCACATGAACGAAGATTTCTTCTTCGTAACAGCGCTCCCAGACATCTACAATATTCCCGATATACGCGAATGACTTGACCTCTTGTTTTTTCTGAGCCTCCCGAACTTGAGCCACTAAATCCTGGAGATTGTTGACGAGGACATCTACCCAGCCTTGTTCATGTCGCTTAGTGGCTGCCGCCGCATTCACTTCCGCGCAGACAGTAATGCACCCTGCAATGTTGCCCGCTTTCGGCTGAGCACCACTCATTCCTCCAAGTCCAGCAGTTAGAAAAATCTTTCCGGCAGGTGTTTCACCTTTTGACAAAATCTTACGAAAGGCATTCATCACAGTGATGGTCGTACCATGCACGATTCCTTGCGGACCGATGTACATGAACGATCCGGCAGTCATTTGGCCATACTGCGTCACGCCAAGGGCGTTGAATTTTTCCCAATCATCGGGTTTGGAGTAATTAGGGATCATCATGCCATTGGTCACCACTACCCGTGGTGCGTCTTTATGGGACGGGAAAAGCCCCATCGGATGACCAGAGTACATATGAAGGGTCTGCTCATCGGTCATCTCTGAGAGGTACTTCATCGTGAGGAGATACTGTGCCCAGTTCTGAAATACTGCACCATTTCCACCATAGGTTATGAGCTCTTCAGGATGTTGCGCAACAGCCGGATCTAGGTTGTTCTGAATCATGACCATGATCGCAGCGGCTTGTTGGCACTTTGCGGGATATTCCTGAATGGGCCGGGCATACATCTCATACTCCGGCTTGAATCGGTGCATGTAGATTCTTCCCAGTGTTTTTAACTCTTCAAAAAACTCTGGGGCTAGTTCAGCATGCCACTCCTTGGGGAAATAACGCAGTGCATTTCTGATTGCCAATTTTTTTTCCTCGGCAGAAAGGATGTCCTTTCTTTTAGGTGCTGGATTTCCGTCACATGGATAAGGTCTTTTTGGAGGAATGCTACCTGGAATCCCTTGTGTGATTAGTGTTTGAAATGTCTTCAAATCCATCAGTACGTTTCAAAAAGGATGTCAAATTCGGAAAAAGGCCCTTCACACAATTTGATTAATTCACCGCTTTGAATGATCTCCGTTGCTGTGTTGATGTCGTTTCCAAAAATTCTATCTGAGGTGGCGTGATCAATTTTTGTTCGAACGTAAGCATGCACTTTGTTCAATACATCGCTTGATTTTAAAGGCAATTTGAAATCAAACGCCTGAGCCGCGCACACCAATTCCACCGCTAATATTTTCTCCACATTCTCACAAACCCGAAGCGCCTTTCGACCGCTGATCGACCCCATACTCACGTGATCCTCCTGCCCAAGCGAGGTGGGAATACTGTCAGCACTGGATGGAAAACATAGTCCTTTGTTCTCACTGGCAAGTGCAGCCGAGGTGTACTGAACAATCATAAAACCGGAGTTTACCCCTGCATCCTCGATCAGCATTTTTGGGGTGCCACTGGCCGTGCCCGTGAGCGAAAAGTAGCTTCTACGGTCAGAAATATTTCCTAACTCTGACGCAGCAAGGCATGCGTAATCTATGGGTAAAGCAAGTGGTTGACCGTGGAAGCTTCCTCCACTAATTGTCAAATCTTTTGAGAAAACTACCGGATTGTCCGTGACCGAATTCAACTCGGTCTCTACAATTTCTTTCAAGTGCAGCCAAGCCTGACGTGAACTTCCGTGCACCTGCGGCATGCACCGAAGCGAGTACGGATCCTGCA
>CAYORY010000223.1:0-3265 GCA_964406435.1 uncultured Roseivirgaceae bacterium
GATTCCAACTGTTCGTTTGTCATTCCGGGAAGTACTTCACCAATTATCTTTTTCGCTTCTTGAAATCCCGCCACCAGCACATCTCTGCTCACATCCTTCCCTGCAAACTCAAACTCACGATTCCTCACATAGCCTGAACCACCCAATTGCGCTCCAATGAAATGAAGTAGGTTTCCAGCCATGTGCATCGCCAGATTACCCGCCGAATTTTTGATGTCACCACCCAGTTTCCAAAGATCAGATTCGTTTTCATAAAGAGAAATTTCCTCGATCGCCTTGTCAAGGTCTCGCTGATAGAGTTCATTCAGTGCCTGTGTCATAGAGTAAATATAATCAGGGTAGTCGCCGCTTGTCAAACAACTATTGTCTTCATTCAATCAAACCATCTAAATTCATATAATGAAAACGCTACTCTTCTCTCTAATCCTCACATTTTCGTGCCTCTCTCAGGCTCAGGAAATCACGACTTTTATTCTTGTACGCCATGCTGAGAAAGCCGATGATGGCACGCGAAACCCGCCCCTGTCAGAAGCCGGAATGGAGCGCGCCAAGTCGTTGATGCAACTGCTTTCCTTAGCAGACATCACGGCCATCTATTCCACCGACTATGCCCGCACCCAACTGACAGTGACTCCTCTGGCAACAAAAAAAGACCTGAATATTTTGAGTTACGGCTGGACAGACCCCAAAGCTTTGATGGCCGAACTATTAGAAAAAAATAAAGGAGGTACGATCGTGATCAGTGGCCACTCCAACACCACACCTGTTTTGGCAAACATCCTCTTGGGCGAAGAAAAGTATGCGCAATTCGATGACTCAGATTATGGCAATCTCCTGATCGTTACTGTTTCTGAGGTTGGTAAAGGACAGGTGACACATCTAAGGTTCTAGGCGATTCTAGTCAATCCCTGCTCCACGGCATAGACAATCAATTCTGCGGGGGATTTCAGATTCAGTTTTTTCAGAATATTCTTTCTGTGAGAATTGATGGTATGGACACTTACATTGAGTTCATCGGCAATAGCCACCGTCTTGCGCCCCTTTGTAATCAGCTTCAGCACTTCAAATTCTCTTGGCGAAAGTTCCGCCGGCTCGCAAGTCACATCTTCATCATCAGGCTGAGTAATTACCTTCTCAAGTATTCGATTGCAGAAAAAACGATTGCCTGCCGAGATCGAATGAATGGCATTCAGGATTTCCATCTTGGAGCACCCCTTAGTCACTATGCCTTTGATGCCCATATCCAGCAACTGCTGTATTTCCTTCTTGTTGTCGTGATTCGTGATGATGAGTACCTGTGTTTCATCCTCTGCCACCACACCCTTTAGCAGTTCATAGAGGTCGGATTGATCAGATTCATAATCCAATATCAGGACATGGGGTGAGGTGAGTCGCAAACTCTCAGCCAGCTCTACAGATCCATCCACAACATCCACCAGTTCAAAAGTATCCTCATTTTGGAGCATATGTATCATCCCCTCTCGGGTGAGGAACTGAAAATCAGAAAGGACTACTCTAATGGAACTCATGTTGTTTATTTAGAACCAATCTAAACAGCACAAATGTACGGCATTTGATTGAACTCCAATTCTCTAAATCATTTATTCATTCTGAAAGTTCAAAGCGAACCAAGGTGAATTAAATTTGTGAAAAATCGACCTTATGGAATATCGAATAGAACACGACACGATGGGCGAAGTAAAGGTGCCCGCCGACAAATATTGGGGAGCTCAAACCGAACGTTCACGAAATAATTTCACCATTGGAGGAGACAAAAACCTCATGCCAATTGAGCTTGTCAGGGCATTCGCCATTCTGAAAAAATCAGCCGCTGAGGCCAATCACGAACTAGGAGTACTTGGTGCCGATAAGGCAAAATTAATTGGTCAGGTATGTGATGAAATCCTGAGTGGAAAGCTGGACGATCAATTTCCGCTAGTCGTATGGCAAACCGGGTCAGGCACTCAATCCAACATGAACGCCAACGAGGTGATTGCTAATCGCGCCCATGTAATCAATGGTGGCTCATTGTCTGATGACAAGAAAACCATTCACCCAAACGACGATGTGAACAAGAGCCAAAGCTCGAATGACACCTTCCCAACGGCCATGCACATTGCCGGATATAAAATCGTAGTGGAGCACACGATTCCGTGCGTTGAGAAACTGCGAGATACGCTTAAGGAAAAGTCTGAGTCCTTTCAGGAAGTCGTGAAAATTGGTCGAACGCACTTCATGGATGCCACACCGCTCAGCTTGGGTCAGGAGTTTTCAGGTTATGTTTCTCAGCTCGATCATTCGATAAAAGCGCTAAAAAACACCTTGGATCACCTTTCTGAACTGGCTCTTGGAGGAACGGCCGTAGGCACAGGGTTGAACACCCCAGCCGGCTATGCCGAATTGGTTGCAGAAAAAATTGCTAAGAATTCTGGTTTGCCCATGCGCACTGCCGAGAACAAATTCGAGGCACTGGCTGCACATGATGCCATAGTGGAAACACATGGGGCTCTGAAGCAATTGGCTGTGAGCCTGATGAAAATAGGCAATGATATCAGAATGCTTTGTTCAGGGCCGAGAAGCGGAATCGGAGAAATTGTGATTCCTGAAAACGAACCGGGCTCATCCATCATGCCTGGGAAGGTAAACCCCACGCAATGCGAGGCACTGACCATGGTTTGCGCACAAGTAATTGGAAACGATGTTGCCATTGCCACAGGAGGCATGACAGGGCACTTTGAACTCAACGTCTTCAAGCCAATGATGATTTTTAATTTTCTGAATTCTGCCCGATTGCTTGGTGATGCGTGTGAGTCATTCAACGATCATTGCGCCATCGGCATTGAGCCAAATTATCCGGTGATAAAAGAGAAACTGGAAAATTCGTTGATGCTGGTGACAGCATTGAACACCCACATTGGGTACGAGAATGCAGCGAAGATTGCCAAGAAAGCTCACAAGGAGGGAACCACTCTAAGAGCAGCTGCAATAGAACTTGGGCTGCTGACCAGCGAACAATTCGATGAATGGGTCAAACCCGAAGAGATGATTGGTTCGCTTAAAAAGTAGTTTAATGTGGGTTTTTAGGTAGCTTTGTTTATTATTGAACAAACAAATAGCAGTATTATGAAGCGTATTAGTACATTATTGACCATTACTCTTGCTCTCTTTATGTCGTACGGGGCAGTAGCTCAAATGTCTAAAGATGAGGCCAAAGAGTGGAAGAAGCGCTTGAAAAAAACCACCCCCGAGCAGTATAAAAACATGC
>CAYORY010000224.1:0-3259 GCA_964406435.1 uncultured Roseivirgaceae bacterium
ATGCCGACCAGCCAAACACCATGCAAATAATGAGGGCAGCAGTTGTAAAATATGGAAGGCTTTTATGGTAAAAGCCAAGCAAAAGGATCACGAGAAAAGCGTAGACAAGCGTCACTTGAAGATCGTCAAAATAAAGCCAGGTGATCAGACTGCCGGGAATTTGCTCGACTAGACCAACGAGAAAATTCATTAACTCGATAATTCCGCCTAGGAAAAACCCAAAGACGAATCCGGTGAAGTCATGAAGCGTGCCGATGATGAGTGTGAATATGCCAAATACCATGATGATCATTGCCCCGGGAATGACCACCAGATTTGATAGAAAAAAGTAGGTAGGAAACTGATGAAAGTAGTAGATCGTGAGAGGAAGTGTGGAAATCTGAGCAGCAATGGAAACGGCCGTAATCTCCCATACTTTATTGAGAAATGGATTGCTCACGTACAGTCTATGATAAATCTTAGGTTGCAAGTAGACAATGCCTGTGAGTGCTAAGAATGAAAGCTGAAAACCAACTGAGAACAACAGATTTGGCTCCCAGAGGAGCAGGATAAAAGCAGCAATCCCAAGTGAATTGTAAATATTATTGTCACGATCCATAGCACTGCTGGTGGCAAATACCGAAAACATTACAGCTGCTCTGAGTACCGACGGGGACATTCCTGTGATGAAGGTATACAACCATATGATGCTAATGGTAATGGCAGCAATCAGGACTTTCCCATGTTTGACCTTCTGAAGTGGTCGCAAAAACCCAAGAATAATGAGGTACAAAATGCCCACATGCAAACCCGAAACAGCCAGCACATGCATGGCCCCTGCAGAAGAGTATGCCCGCTTCAAATCTTCTGAGAGATAGTCCTTGACACCTATCAGGAGAGCCAAAGCAATTGCTTGTTCTTCTTCCTGAGGAATGTATCGCACGATCTTATCACGTAGGTATTCTCGTATTTGAAAGGCAAAAGCAAGCGTCCTATGCTCGGGATCATTGTTGAAAACTTCAATTCGGTCCTCTTGTATGAAGCACTGCCCATGCACATGCTGTCGTTCCATGTAGGCCGAATAATTGAACTCCTCAGGATTGGTCGGTGGAGGTATTTGCGTAGGGTTGGCCAGCACATGGATGACATCCCCGTATTTCAACACCAAATCAGGTTGGAGATAGACCGGCCTCCCTATTTTTTTGATATACAAATGTAGATGGCCAACTACCTGACGTGTGCCGGTGGTAGTCCTCACTTCAGAAAGCTCGACAGTGTAGCGTCGGGTAGTGCTCTTCTCAGTCACGTCGGAGATCACCCTTCCTTCAAATGCCACAATGCGCTCGTTTATGTGCCGCCAATGTGATCGGTTCTGCAACGGACGATTCTTAGAAGACACCCAGCCAAAAGAATAGGCTATGAGAATGAGCGCAGTGAGCCCACTTAGAAAATGAACCTGCCCTACCCTGAAAGGAATGGCGAATACCCAGGTGAACAAAAAGAAGGCTACAGAATAGATCACGAAATCCGCTGGGTTGGCCCACCAAGCAGGAAAATACTCATAGAGAAGAATACCCGCCATACCGGCAATAGCAAAACGGACGAAAGGAAATCTATTCCAAGTATTCATGTTCCGTTAAATATAAAAGAAGTCGTGGTTCTTTCCAGCCGACATTTACAAATAACATCCGCTAAATTTTTCCGTTATTTTCGTGACTATTTTAAGTTTGGGTTATGAAAATTCTGATGCTATCCATCGCGCTGTTGTTTCTTTCGTCTGGCACTACTCCTATGGCAGAGAATGAATGGATGACCGATTATGAGGCTGCTTTTGTAAAAGCTAAAAAGGAAAATAAGTATGTGCTACTGAATTTTACCGGGTCTGACTGGTGCGGCTGGTGCAGGAAATTGGATGCTGAAGTTTTCTCTCAGCCGGAGTTTCAGAAATATGCCAAAGAGAAATTGGTTCTACTGAAACTTGATTATCCCAGACGAACGCCACAACCAAAAGATGTCAAAATTCAGAATCAAAAGCTGGCACAGCAGTTTGCGGTCAGGGGTTTCCCCACAATTCTTTTGGCTAAGGCCAATCAGCAAGTGATACTAAGGACAGGCTATCAGCGAGGTGGTGCCGCCAGCTATGTGAAGCATCTGGACAGGGCGGTTAATTAATCTTCTCCATCGTGTAGTGCAAGATGTTGCACTCCTCGAATAGCTCACCTTTCTTGTGAAAACCAAATCGCTCGTACAAAGGGATCGCCTTTAACTGGGCATGCATATAGAGCAAATTCCCACTCCCTTTAGTTTTTTCAATGCTGTCCAAAACGGCCTGTACAAGTGTCCCTCCAATGCCATCGCCCCTTCTGGTTGCTTTCACGGCAAATCGCTCCAGCTTAATGCCCTTTTTTGTTTCTCTCCATCGCGCCGAACCAATCGGATGGTCGTTTGCATCAAGTACCACAAAATGCGTGGATGTGTCTTCGAATTCATCGAACTCTTCGTCCGGGTCCACCGCCTGTTCAACCACAAAAACCTCCTGTCGAATAGCAAAAAGCTTTTTCTTGAGTTCTGGGGTATTGGCTTCTAAAATTTTGTACTCAGCCATTTTCAGTATGTTCACGATACGCCTTTATTATTTCTCTGACCAATCGATGACGAACCACATCCTTTTCGTCCAAAGTAACAAACCCTATTCCTTTCACATCTTTCAGCACCTCCACGGCCTGAATGAGTCCTGATTTTTGTCTGGGTGGCAAATCAATTTGAGAAGTATCGCCAGTCACAATGACCTTGGATTCCGGACCGATTCGGGTCAGGAACATTTTGATTTGCATCTGAGTGGTGTTCTGAGCCTCGTCCAAAAGAATGAATGCGTTGTTCAGCGTTCTTCCTCGCATGTAGGCCAGCGGTGCGATTTCCACCACACCGGTCTCCATGTAATTACGAAGTTTTTCTGACTGAATCATGTCATTCAGCGCATCATAAATAGGCCGCAAGTAGGGGTCAATTTTTTCCTTAAGATCGCCTGGCAAGAATCCGAGATTCTCTCCAGCCTCCACAGCAGGTCTGGTAATGATGATTTTCCTGACTTCCTTATTTTTCAAAGCCTGCACGGCCAACGCCACCGACACGTAGGTTTTCCCCGTACCTGCAGGGCCAAGGGCAAAAACCAAATCATTCTGTCGCACGGCATCCACCAACTGTTTTTGGTTTAGCGTCTTGGGCGCGATTTTCACCCCACGAGTCCCAAACACAAGCACATTCTCTTCCTTCTTCAACT
>CAYORY010000225.1:0-3230 GCA_964406435.1 uncultured Roseivirgaceae bacterium
ACATCCTTCGCCGAGCAAAACAACGTTTTATCTGCTTCAACAGGCTCTCCGTTGAATAATACTTTTACTCCCAGACCGCAAACGCCTATTTCGGTTTCACATTGAATCTCACATTTGCACTGACCAATTATTTCAATCACCGGTGATTGGGTTGGGTTCCCAACCAAATAATTGGCCAGTTTCTGGGAATAGGCATCCAAACAGCCACTCTTTGGGATTGCGTACTCACGAACACCAACTCGACCAACGTCCTGAAGGGTGGCGTGCACGCCGGGGTTAAGAATTTTCATAACCTCAACCCCACTCATCGAACTGCTGTTTGGAAATTGCTGTGAAGCGAACTTTCGACCCATTCGGAATCAAGAATGGCTCTGGCGTTTGAACATCAAAAAGCGTCAAAGGCGTCCGCCCAATAATCTGCCAACCTCCGGGACTTTCCAGCGAATAGATTCCCGTTTTCTCCCCGCCAATGCCTACGGAACCAGCAGGGATTTTTTCTCTGGGATTTGGTCGCCTTTTGCAAGCTAAGTTTTGATGAAGACCAGTGAGGTAAAGAAAGCCTGGCAGAAAACCGTAGCGAGCGGCATAGTCAACACCTGAATGAAGATCAATTATCTGATCAACACTCAATCCCGTCTGATGAGAAACTTCCTGCCAGTCCAATCCAAGTTCATAGCAGACCGGAATTTCAAAAACTTGTGAGTCTTCCTCTTCCGATCGAGACTTCTGAATACTTGAAATCTGATCCAAGAGAGAGGAAATATCCTCTAGTGAATGCTGAATCGCAATTTCATAGTCCGTGTCCACAACGTCCACAATTCCATCATTAGGCAAATTCCTGATCGCTAGCGCTGATGGGAGATCTTCTCCATGAATGATTAAGACATCTTCGGCTAATTCAAACCAATTCATGGCGCCTGGATTTTGAAGCCAATTTTGGTAACCAACGAAACGATTCTCCCTATCAGTTCATGTGCATTCGGTGTGTCCCCGTGGAGGCACAGTGTTTGGATTCGTAATGATTCAACGCCTATGTCTGTCAGCACCTCATTTCTTCCCAGCAGAGAATTCAGGTGGCTTTCAACTTCATCCAAACTGCTCATTAAACCGCCTTGTGAGCGAGGTTTGAGTTTGTTTCTACTGGAATACCTTCGATCAGCGAACCCCTCAGCGATAAATGGAATTCTACCCGAGCAAGCCGATCGCATTTTACTTTCGGCCAAGCCGTATAGTTGAAGGCTAGGGTTCACTTCTTCGACAGCTCGGACAATGGCCTCCGAAATTTCACCGGACTTTGCAGCTTGATTGTAAAGCGCCCCGTGCGGCTTCACGTGATGCAAACTGGTTCCTTTTTCTTCACATATTTCGTTCAATTTCAGAATTTGAATTTTTACTAAGTTCTTGATTTCCTCAAGCTCCAAATCCATTTCCCTTCTTCCGAAATTTTCCCGGTCGTTGTACGACGGATGCGCCCCTATTGCCACATGATTCAGGATTGCCAGGTCAACCACTCTTCTCATGGTGTCAACATCCCCTGCATGAAAACCACAAGCAATATTGCAGGAAGAAAGGAAAGGCATCAACAGCTCTTCGTTGTTTATGCCCTCACCTACATCGCAATTGAGATCGATCGTTTTCATCCTACAAAATGAAAAACAGAATTGAAACTTCTGAAACTTATAATCAAAGAAACCAATAGCACCAGACCAGAGAGAATATTCTGACCTACTCCGTTCTTATGCTCGCCCATCAGGCTGGTTCGATTGCACATCGCTATCAGAAATACCACGATGATCGGTAGCAATATTCCATTGGCAATTTGTGCCACTTGTATCACTGAAATGGGTTTGAACCCGGCCATTGAAAAGCTTACACCCGCTAGTAAAACCGCTACCCATACCAGCCTACTTTTCCATTTTTCTTTCCACCCAAAAATCCCCCGAGCAGTAAGAGAGGCGGCCAATGGTGCGGTGAGTGCTGAGGAAATACCAGCAGCAAAAATTCCAATAGACATAAATGGTTTGGCAAATTGTCCTAGCATGGGTTCAAGCTGGCGAGACATATCAGTAACTCCTTGAACTAAGCCTCCCTCGCCGGATGTGGCGGTGACCAACACACAAACACTTATTATTCCTCCCAAACCAATCGCGATAATCGTCTCCCTTTTCGCTCTGGGCAAATTCCCAATACCATTCCAATGCCGGCTGGTGGCCGATGCATGAAGGAACAGATTGTAAGGCACGATCGTAGTTCCGATCAGCCCCAAAGCCATCAATTGATTTTCTGAGGTAAGTCTCGGAACTAATCCGGTGGTGAATTCATCCCATGATATTACCATGAATGCTGTGGTAACGAAAACCAAGCTCATAACTGCCACGAGCAATGCCATTGCAAGTTGAATCCGTTTAAAATTTTCACTCCATAGAAGGACGGCCACCATGACGCCAATCAATATTGGGCCCCACTTTGATGAGTCCCATTTGTCCGACTCCAGTCCGAGCACCGCCCCGGTGATATTGCCCATTTCATAGGCAGCATTGCCGATAATGATCGCGATAAAAACCAGGGAAAGCGAGAGCACTTTGAGAATAGGATGGGTAATCTGAAGACGCAACGCTTCACCTAATCCTGCTCCAGAAACAAGACCAAGCCTAGAGGCCATTCCTTGCAAAACAATGGTAGCAAAAGTGGCAAAAACAAGCACCCAAATGAGCTCATAGCCAAAGCCCACTCCAGCAAGGGTACAAACGGTGAGCGTTCCCGGGCCGATGAAAGCTGCTGCAACCAGCATTCCTGGCCCACCAAATCGGTTGGATTTCATATCTGAAGCTGATAAGAAACCTCCCCTGCTTCTCTATTCCCAACCGCATAAGAACGCTCTGTGAATTTCAGTTCACCCTCATTTGAAATGGTGAGAATGGTGCTACAGCACGTTCCGTAATTTTCAGACTTGATGCAAATGGCCGATAGCATTTTCTCCATGTCGTGCCCTACGCCCGTATCGGGCAGCTCCTCATCTGACGCCAACGCCGGATCAACCAGAAGTGAAAGCAAATCTTCATGACTAAAATCGCCTCCAATGACTTGTTGAAATTGGTGTTTGAGCCTTTTCACTTTCGGCCATGGAGCGTCTAAGAGGGCATTGCTTAGCCCATAAATCCCGGAATCCAACTCATTGATCTTTCCTTCATAATTGCTGTAATGAAACACTTTTCCATTCTCATATGTAA
>CAYORY010000226.1:0-3203 GCA_964406435.1 uncultured Roseivirgaceae bacterium
CATTTTCATTTAATAATTTTCTAATTCGGCTCTTTGCCTTGCAATACTGAGCCTTGGATGCCGACTCACTTATTGCCAATATTTCTCCAATTTCTTTGTGATCATACCCCTCAAAAACATAAAGGGACAAAACCGTCTTACATCCTTCAGGTAGCATTTCGATGCATTCTTTCACTCGTCCAATCCTGAAAGCTTCATAATCGAAATCATCTTCTTCTTCGATCCCCACATCCCAGTTTTCTTCCAACTCACTTGTCTCAAGTCGCTTCTTTCTTAGGGCATTGATGCAATTATTCGTCACAATTCGTTTGATCCATGCACTGAAGAAATTGATCTCTCTCAAGTCTGGTAGCTTCTTGAAAACATCCACGAAGGACTCCTGCAGGATATCCTTTGCATCATCCTCATTGCCCAAGAACCGCCGGCAGATGTTGTACATGGCCCCCGCATACAGCTTATAAATCTGCTCCTGAGCTTTCCCATCGCCTTGCTGACACCTCTCGATCAGATGCTTGTGAATATTTTGTTGGTCGGTGCTCACTGCTTACGGTCTAATAGACAGAGGTAGAATCAAAAGGTTTCCCCGTTATCAGATTATTTTATTTGTGCCGAATAAAGGTCAGAAAAAACAAGCCCATTCAAAAATGAGGCTTGTTTCATCGGCTTGAAGTATGTCTTTAGAACTGATGTCAAATCCAGAAGTTTCTTTGCCTTCAGTCCTGCTGTGAGTCTAAAGAACAGAATCATAGAGGTGACGATCAATTGGTGTACGGTCTTGCTTATTTTGAAATCCGTGACGATTATGTGGCCTTGGTCAGATAGCACTTTTTCGATCTTACCCAGGCACTTCATCAAATCTGATTCTTCAAAACAATCCAAAAAGAAAGGGCAAATGATCCAGTCGAACTTTTGATTACATTCCCATTTCAAAAAATCAGCATGAATGAAATTGGCGTGTCCTCTTCGTCTTGCGCGCTTGATCATGCCCAAGGATAGTTCCAGATAGGTTACTTCGCAAGAGGGTATCCAGTCTAGAATTCGCCCAGTTCCCCCGCCTACTATTAAAACTTGGTCATCGGGTCTGATCAAATGAAGGTGTGTTTTCTGCGTTTTCCAGAGCTTGCTTCCAAAAACCACCCTAACCAATCCATCATACGCAGGGGCGATGAAATTGAAATTGGTCATTAGGTAACAATAAAAACGATAGGCAGCAGAAAAATGGCGTCCCCAGCTATTCTGTATCTCTCCATGCTGTGAAACCACTTAATCTGCCAAATGCCGAGATACAGCAATTCGGCCAGAGAGAAAAAGGTAATCAGGGCAAAAGATCCAGTGACTTGCCAAATGAGAAAAAGAAAGGAGGCAAGTAGAAGGAACGAGGTAATCAAGGTGACAAGAACCAATTTATCTCCCATGACACTGGCAAAGGATCTAAAACCCTCTTCCACGTCTTCTGATTTTTCGAAGTGAGAGAAAAGGATCAAGTTGATGAGTGCGAGTGTGACAAGTGCACTCAGTACAAGGAATGTAGTCGCTTCCATACCAGAGCGAACAAGGGGCACCAATAGCACTCCAACCGCAAATGTGATGGCTACCCATAATTCCTTGAACCAATCTATTCGCTTAGATACAAACAAATAGAAGGCTGAGAATGAGGCCACCAAAATCCCGGGTACTAAAATGATGTCAGAAACAAACCAGCATAGGACTAACCCTGCGAATGCCACTACAAGCGCAATTGTCTTAAGTGATTTGAAATGCTGCTTATGAAACTTCCTTCTCTCTGCGACAGGGTAAATCAGGCGGTTGGCATCCTTCAGGTGATCCAAGGTGTAAATAAGCCAAACGGCCAATCCCAAAGCGGTATATTCTTGCCAGAAATAATTTACCCCTAGCTCCTGACAGAAAAAGATCATTAAAACAATGGCTCCCGCTGTTACATCCAACGAGAGCCATCTGAAATATCGGTACGCTCGGGCTAACATCCCGAATCTGCTATCCTTGGGACAGGGCCTCTGCTCCTCCCACGATTTCCAAAATTTCTTTGGTAATTGCTGCCTGACGAGTCCTGTTGTAAGTCAGTTTAAGCTCTTTCAATAAATCATCGGCATTTTCTGTGGCCTTGTCCATAGCCGTCATTCGGGCTCCATGCTCTGAAGCTCCAGATTCAAGCAATGTTTTGTAGAACTGAATTTTCAATGATTTTGGGATCAACTGTGTGAAAATCTCCTCTTCGCTCGGCTCGATCAAATAATCAGTGTCGGAAGATGCAACCTCTGCAGATGTTTCATCCTGCTTGATAGGCAGAAAATGCTCGTTTTTAACAATCTGAGTCGCCACATTCTTGAATTCGTTATAGACAATCTCCACCTGATCGTAATCGCCTTTCACAAAACCATTCATAGCGAACTCCGCCGCTTCTCTCGCACCTTCGAAAGTGAGCTTACCAAAAAGATGCGAAAAGTTATCCACTGTCTTGAAGCCTCTTTTCTTGAAATGTTCCAGAGACTTTTTTCCAATTGGCATGATGGTCACATCTTGCCCCACGTACTTCTTGGCGATCACAGCCTTAGCATGTTTGAAAGCACTGCTATTGAAACCTCCGCACAATCCTCTGTCAGAACTGGCCACCACAATCAACACATTCCTAATCTCACGCTGATTGGCATACGGCGTAGAAACCGAGCTTGTGTCAACGGAGGCAGAAACGTTATTGATAATCGAAGTAAGTTTCTGTGCGTACGGGCGCATTTGCATAATAGCATCCTGCGCACGACGAAGCTTGGCAGCTGCCACCATTTTCATGGCCTTAGTGATTTGCTGCGTCGAGGTGACCGATCCTATTCTGTTCTTTACTTCTTTGAGGTTTGCCATTATGCTTCCACGTATTGTTTAGCCAAATCCTTGGCAACCTCCTCCATCGTAGCGGTTCCTTCATCTGTTAGCTTTCCGGCTTTCAAATCATCCAAAACACCTCGGTGGGTTCCGTTTAGAGTTGACAAATAATATTTCTCAAATTCTTTCACCTTGTTCTCTGGCACTTTGTCCAAGAAACCTTTAGTACACGCATAAATGATAGCTACTTGGTCTTCAACAGCCACAGGAGAGTATTGTGGTTGTTTCAACATTTCTTGGTTTCTTCTACCTCTATCAATTGTTGTCTTGGTCGAAGCATCCAAGTCCGAGCCGAATTTGGCGAATGC
>CAYORY010000227.1:0-3167 GCA_964406435.1 uncultured Roseivirgaceae bacterium
ATCCTAAGTCGATTGAGATCGGGCGAAAGATCACTGAGCAAGAGGCGAAACTTGAAAAGAGTCAAACTGAAACAGTTGAAGTCTATGACCTAGCCAAAGACCTCATCGAGCAAGTGGCGATAGAAGCGAGAGAGTCTGAGTATGTGGACGAAAAGAGTGGTGTTTCTGCCCGGATGACCATTTCGGCATTGGAAGATTTGGTGAGTGCGGCAGAAAGGCGTGCCTTGAAAAACAAGGAGAAGAAAACTTTCGCCCGCATTTCTGATTTCGTTGGGGTCATTCCTGCCATTACCGGAAAGATTGAATTGGTCTATGAGGGTGAACAAGAGGGAGCAGGCATTGTGGCAAACAGTCTTGTTGGCAAGGCCATCCGCTCTCAATTCTTAGAATATTTCCCCGATCCTGAGGACACGAGAAAATATAAGGAGAAACCCAACCCTTACAAGAAAACCATTGACTGGTTTGGGCAAGGCAACATGGTGGATTTTCTACACGACTTTTCTGCCAAGGACTACAAAAAAGAACTTGAAGCTATTCCTGGTCTTGGTGAGATCGTAGAGACTCATCATCCAAAACTCGACCCTGAGTTTAAATTGTTCTTCATGGAGTTCGTACTGTACGCCTTGGTGGAATTCAGCATGCTGAGCAAGCATCCCCTCGAAAGGGGCATGCAGTTCAAGGATTTGCTGAGTAGTATGTTGCCGGGATCAGGTGCCTTTGAGGATGATCCCGATGAGGACAATGAATGGCCTCCGATTGGGTGATCAAAAAAACACCCTGAACAAATTTGCTCAGGGTGCTTACATTCTATTTCAGTTGTGCTTTTAGTTTCTCAGAGGTTTCCCTTTGAAGATTACACTTTGAATTCTTTCGAGCGTCTTCGGTTCCCCACAAAGACTCAGGAATGCCTCTCGTTCTAAATCTAGAAGGTACTGTTCTGAGACAAGTGTAGGTGCCGACAAATCTCCACCTGCCATTACGAAAGCGAGCTTCTTTCCAATCTTCGCATCGTGCTCCGAGATGTACGCCCCGTATTGCATACCCGCAATTCCTGCCTCGAACATGGCCAAAGCTGTTTTGCCGTGCACCTTAATGTCGTTTCTTGGCACAGGCTGAGTGTAGCCAGCATCGTACATTTCGATCACTCGCTCTTTTGCATCTGTCAGCACCCGAGCTCGGTTTAGCGTAATTGAATCGCCTGGTTTAATGATATTCATTCCCTTTGCCTCATGAGCCGATGTGGCCACTTTGGCTGTGGCAATATTCATAAAGTACTCCTGCAGCGTGTTCAGCTCCGGATCGCCCGAAGCGTATTCGTCTGATGCTCGAAGAACGAATTCTTTGGTTCCTCCTCCACCGGGGATTACTCCAACCCCTACTTCCACCAATCCGATGTAGGTCTCGGCATGCGCCTGAATAGCATCACAATGAAGCGACAACTCACAGCCTCCGCCAAGTGCCAAACCTGATGGGGCAGACACAACCGGAACTGATGAGAATCTCGCTCTTGTCATGGTATTTTGGAACTGACGAATCATCAAATCGATCTCGTCAAATTCCTGATCTACAGCGTACATGAAAAGCATCGCAAGGTTTGCTCCGGCAGAAAAAGTCTGGCTTTCATTTCCAATGACCAGCCCCTTAAAGTTCTCTTCTGCCTTTTGAATACCGACGTTGATGCCTTCGATAACTTCCGCACTGATGGAGTTCATCTTAGTATGGAATTCTAGATTCAACACGCCATCTCCAACATCGTAGAGCGTCACGCCGGCATTTTCGAAGACCACATTGTTCTCCTTGAAAGCATCAAGGATCACCATGCCCTCCGTGCCGGGGATTATTTTATAGCTCTTCGTCTCTTTATCGTAATAGTGCTTTTTACCTTCCTTGAATTTGTAGAAAGTTTCATTGCCTGCGGCCAACATTTCATCGACCCAGGGAGCCGGATTCAGTCCCATTTCCTTCATTTGATCCAGGCAATTTTTCACGCCCATGGCATCCCAGCTCTCAAACGGCCCCATTTCCCAGGCAAAGCCTGCCGCCACGGCATTGTCTATGCGATAAAGCTCATCGGCAATTTCAGGAATTCGGTAGGTCACGTATCTGAAGAGGTCGAAGAATGTCATTCGGTAGAACTCTCCCACATTGCCACTCTCCTTGATCGTCATTTGAAGTCTTTTCTTCAGGTCCTCTTCGTTCTTTGTTTTGTCAAGAATGTCAAGTTTCGATTTGCCTTTTGCCTCATATTCCAGCGTCTTCAGGTTCAATTCAAGAATCTCCGTCCGGCCATCGATTTTAGTCTTTTTGTAGAATCCCTGCCCGGTCTTATCGCCTAACCATTTCTTCTCGTGAAGTTGATCCACGATTTTTGGCAATTTGAAATTCTCCCGCGATTCATCGTTTGGCAATCCTTCGTAAAGATTAGTGGAAACTTTCACGGTGGTGTCCAGACCTACCAAGTCGGACGTGCGGAAGGTCGCTGATTTGGCATGGCCAATGACCGGCCCTGTGAGTTTGTCCACTTCGCCTACCGTCAAACCTGTTTTTTCCACTGCATGCATCGCTGACATCATAGAGTACACTCCCACTCTGTTAGCAATGAAGGCAGGTGTGTCCTTACATAGAACCGTTTCTTTTCCTAAATAGACGTCTCCATAGTGCATGAAGAAATCGACCACTTCCTGATCCGTCTTATCAGTAGGGATAATCTCAAGCAGTCTCAAATATCGTGGCGGATTGAAGAAGTGTGTTCCGCAGAAATGCTTCTGAAAATCCTCACTTCTGTCTTTGAGCATCAGATGAATAGGAATGCCCGAAGTGTTTGAAGTTATCAGCGTTCCGGGTTTTCGGTATTTCTCCACTTTTTCGAAAAGCTGCTGCTTGATGTCGAGTCTCTCAACCACCGCCTCGATCACCCAGTCACATTCTTTGATTTTTTCCAGGTCGTCATCGAAATTACCCGTGCGGATGAGTTTAGCCTTGTCTTCTGCATAAAGTGGAGAAGGCTTTGATTTGACGGCCGTCTCCAAGGATTGATTCACAATTCGATTTCTTGCTGCAGGATTTTTCTTTTCTTCTTCCGAGAGGTCAAAAGGAACAATGTCCAAGAGAAGGACTTCCAGGCCGATGTTGGCGAAATGACACGCAATGCGCGATCCCATAATTCC
>CAYORY010000228.1:0-3079 GCA_964406435.1 uncultured Roseivirgaceae bacterium
GTCCAAAGGGAATTTCTATTGAGAACATCGCGAGACTGAACCGAGAGTATTTGAAGGCCAGCTGGAAGTAAATGCCAATAGATGAAATAGAGAGCCGCCCGAAAGGTGGCTTTTTGCTTTTCGAAGAAACAGGGTTTGAACCCAATATCTACTTATAAGAATTTTCAGATAACTACCTTTAAAATGAAATCTTCCTTTTTCGCCTTACTATTCCTTTTCACTCAATTCTCTTTTTCACAGGATTTCGAAAAGGCTAAACTTGACCAATTGCTTGCCTCAATTGACACAAATGAAAAAGGAATGGGAAGCTTATCCATATTCAAAGATGGAAAGGAAGTTTATCAAAATGCATTTGGTTATGCAGACTTGGATCAAAGAATTAAGGCGAATGCTACCACCAAATACAGGATAGGATCTATCAGCAAAACTTTCACGGCGGCCATTATCATGCAGCTCGTTGATGAAAACAAATTATCACTTGACGATAAACTCTTAAAATTCTTCCAAGAAATACCCAACGCTAGTAATGTCACCATCGAACATTTGCTAAGACATGAGAGTGGGATTTTTAATATTACTAGCCTGCCAGATTATCCAAATTGGATGGAAAGACCTATTAGTCGAGAAGAATTGATCAATAAAATAACGACTCAAAATTCCATTTTTGAACCAGGTAGCAAAACAGAGTATTCAAACTCTAACTACATACTATTGACTCTGATTATTGAGCAATTGGAAATGAGAGACTTTCCATCGATTCTGAACAAACGAATTATAAATAAACTTGATTTACGGAACACGAACTATGGTGGCAAGATTCAAACCGATCAAAATGAAGCACAGTCGTACATCATGTCAAAGAAATGGAAGGAGGCTACAGAATCGGATATGTCAATCCCATTAGGTGCAGGAGGAGTCGTTTCTACCCCTACAGACCTAAATGTTTTCTTGAACGAATTATTCACTGGTGATTTAGTGTCTAATAAATCTTTAGACAAAATGAAGGAACTAAAAAACAACTTCGGGCTAGGGTTGTTTCAAGTGCCTTTTTACGATCAGCGTGCCTTTGGGCACAACGGAGGCATTGATGGGTTCCAATCAAACGCCTTTTACTTCCCCGATGAGAATATCTCTGTCGCTTATACGGCTAATGCCGTAGACATGCCAGTAAATGATATCCTAATTGGTTCACTCAGTATCTATTTTGGTAAACCATATGATCTCCCTGAATTTCTCCCAGAATATAGGGTAAAAGCAGATGACCTAGATGTGTATTTAGGTGTGTATTCAAGCTCCACCTTTCCAATGAAAATTACCATTTCAAAAGAAGGATCTACCTTGAAGGCACAGGCTACCGGCCAATCACAAATCAACATGGAACCCTATGAAAAGGACAAGTTTAAATTCGATCGAGCTGGTCTCAAACTGGAATTTCTACCAAAAAAAAACGTCATGATCTTGCGACAGGCTGGTGCCGAATTCCGTCTTGAGAAAGAATAACATAACCGCCAGAATCCTGACCAATCACTCCCCTTTTTCCTTTTTTGGTAAATCTGCAAGTAGAATTGATTTTGATTGGTCAATAATGATGAGGCCTTTCATTGGGTGGTGTTAAACCGTTCCTGAGACAAAAAATCAATCGGATACTTTGTGCTTCCTTTAAGCGCCAAATCCGATAAAACCTCCCCGATAACCGGCACGAATTTGAATCCATGACCGCTGAAACCCGTGGCAACTATCACTTTGTGGTCAAACTCGGTTAACGTATCCACGACAAAATGATCGTCGGGTGAATAAGTGTATTTGCAGGTTTTCAACTCCCCTACTTTCAGCTCATCTGTAAAGTACTTTTTCAATCGATCATTAAGAAGGTCGGCTTCTTTGGTCGATCCATCGGGCAAGTCGGGGTGCCACTCCTCTCCGGGTCGGTGATAGCCCAGCTTCATTCCTTCCGGCCCTGCCAGGCCAGTGCCAGAAGGGAACCCATACAAACAACCTGGTTGCTCCTTCTCTGATATCATCCAGCAAGGAAAATCGCCGAGTCGATGATGCGCTGTTTCTGCCCAAGCCAGATACTGTCTTGTCACTTTCATGGGTACTCTCAACTTCAAAACGTCCGAAACGAAAGCTCCGGCTGTGATGACCAGCTTCCTGGCCTTGAATTCATTTTCACTAGTAGTTACAATGATTTCACCCTTGTGGTACGTCCAGTCTAGCACCTGCCGATGCACCATTAGCTCAGCACCTCGTTCACGAGCCAAATAGGCCATCGACGCAATGGCTCGTTCCGGACTCAAAAATCCCGCCTGAGGCTCAAAAACACATTCGAAGTTTGATGGCATCTTGAATTGAGGAAATGTTCTCGATTCCAGAGGGATTTCATACGCTCGACTAGCCTCTTTTACACCTCTGATGATCTCATCCTCGGGCTCGCCAAAATAGGCAATGCCTGTCGGCCAATAAAGCTGAATTTTTGCCTCGACTTCCAACTCAGACCATCCTGCATAGGCGGCCTCAAGAAGAGGAATGTAACTCGAATGCTCAAAATAGGCCTTGCGGATGAGTCGGCTTTGTCCGGTGTGCGAACCTTCTTCATGCACGATCCCAAACTGCTCCAACCCAAGCACCCTCTCTCCTCTCCTGGCTAGGTGATAACAAGCGGAAACTCCCATGGAGCCGACTCCAAGAACGATTGTGTCGTAGGCGCGCATTATGAGAGTAAGTTAGTGAAAGGAAAGAACCCTGTCAGGGTTTTGATCCCTGACAGGGTTGGTGGAGATGAGACCCCAAACAGGGTTGTTAAAACCCAAACATGCCATTGTCGTTCGCCAACCCTTCTGTAGGTATCTCCTGGATCACGTCCCAATGTTCGACCATCAAACCATTTTCTACTCGAAAGAGATCGTAAAACACCTGCGGCTTTCCACTCCATTCACCTTCGCTTACCGTCAGCACAAAATTGCCCTCACCCAATACTTTATGAATCTTGGTATACTTGAACATGTTGTTCTGTGAAGTGAGATATTGCACGGCTTCCACGATCCCATTTAGGCCGTCCTTAATGCCCGGATTGTGCTGA
>CAYORY010000229.1:0-3054 GCA_964406435.1 uncultured Roseivirgaceae bacterium
CACACATTTTAAGGTGCTGAAAAACTTGCGATATGTTAGCCTCATTCAATGCAATTTGGAAACAGGACGCACGCACCAGATCCGTGCGCACATGAAATACCTCGGCCATCCGCTGTTCAACGACGAAACGTACGGAGGCCATGAAATCTTGAAGGGTACTGTCTTCACGAAATACAAGCAATTCGTACAGAACTGTTTCAAACTAATGCCGCGCCAGGCGTTACACGCCAAAACCCTTGGATTTATTCATCCGGTTTCCAGAGAGAAAGTCCAATTTGATTCGGAGCTACCCGAGGATTTTACCTCGGTAGTAGAAAAATGGGAAAAGTATGTAAACACCTTCGATGAAGAATAGAGCAAAAAAGAATCGCATCATTTTTTCTTAAATTTCACGGATGAAAAACATCCTGCCTGCACTCCTTATCACATTTCTAATTTCTTGCTCAGCCCCAAAAGAAACGGCTGAAGTCAAAATACCAACCCTTACCGTTCAGGAGGTTGGAACAGATGCGTTGCTTCAAGCCATCAGTATCGTGGACGAAAATACGGTTTGGCTGAGTGGCCACAAAGCGACTTTTGTAAGAACAATGGACGGTGGAGAAACCTGGGAGGTTTTCCGTCATCCGACCGGAGACACCTTGCAGTTTCGGGACATTCACGCCTTTGACTCCTCCAGAGTCATTTTGATGAGTGCCGGACCCGGGGATCAATCTCGGATTTTTGAAGTGAGAAATGGAGTAGTGTGGCGCGAGCATTTCGTGATGCAAGACACGGCCGGATTCTTAGACTGCATCGACTTCTGGGATGACAAACGGGGCATTGCGTATGGTGATGCAATAGATAACTATCCATACATTTTGCTTACAAAAAACGCGGGACGCACCTGGACGCGAGCAGATACCACCGATATGCCTAAAGCCGGCAAAGGAGAAGGAGGTTTTGCGGCGAGTGGAACATGCGTGACCACCGGAGCAAATGGCTTGGCATGGATCGCTACCGGTGCTGGAGGAAATGCCCGAATCCTAATTTCACAGGATTATGGTCAAAGTTGGCAGTCTTATGACACCCCAATTATCAAAGGGGAATTTGCCGGACATGCGTCCATAGATTTTGCGGATGAACTAAATGGTTTCATCACGGGTGGAGACTTGGCTGTGCGTGACCGCTACACGGACAATTGCGCATTCACGACGGATGGAGGAAAGACTTGGGAGCTAACTGGTCAACCCGCCACTCTTGGGGCATTTTATGGAAGCTCCACGGTGACTATTGACGGGAATAACTACACCTTCGTTTGTGGCCCAAATGGGATGGATTTCACTGCTGACAAGGGGCAATCTTGGACACAGCTAGACTCAGCAAACCTCTGGGCCGTGAACATGCACGAGTCCGGAACGGGCTGGGTGAGCGGAGGAAATGGGAGGGTGGTGAAGGTTAGCTTGGAAAACTAGAATCAGATCCATCTTTGAGTAAGGTGAAGAGTTCTCCATTTAGGTAATAATTATTCCTTCCTATTTTGACTTTATCCAAAATGCCAATTTCGCAAAGTCGATCAAGGTATTTTGTGGCGGTAAGTCTGGATACCTTCAAGTCACTTTGAATGAAGGCTATTTTTGTATATGGGTGTCTAAAGAGGTTATTAATCAAATCCTGACTATAAATTCTGGGCTCATCGGATCTTATTTTCTTCTTAACTAGTAGCATCAGGTTTTTTATAGATTTAACTGTACCAATGGATGATATTGAAGTTTTCTCAATGGCTTCAAGTATGTATAGAATCCAGGGCTCCCAATTATTTGTAGTCCGAGTGTCTTGAAGTAAGCGATAGTATTCTGTCCTGTTTCGAATTATGTATCTGCTCAGGTAAAGAATTGGCAGGTTTAATAACCCTTCTTTTATGAGGTAAAGGACGTTTAATATCCTTCCTGTTCGTCCATTTCCATCATAGAATGGGTGGATAGTTTCGAATTGATGGTGAATTATGGCCAGTTTGATAAGAGGATCCACGTCATACACAATCTGATCATTGAGAAATTTTTCGAAATTGTCTAACAGGCTTTGAATTTCCATGAAATCCTGTGGTGGAGTATAGACTACTTCACCGGTAGCATCATTTCGAAGAACCGTACCTGGTGTTTTCCTTATTCCGGCGTTATTCCCTTCGATTACTTCCTGAATTTTCAGAATTAATCCGAGACTAATTATCCCATTTGATTTTACTTCATTGAACCCAAGTTTTAGCGCTTCGGCATATCTTCTGACTTCTTTGGCTGCTGCCGAGCCATACTCGGTGAATTCTGAAACTTGATAAATTTCGTCGTGAGTCGTTATAATATTTTCTATTTCCGAACTATCCTTCGCCTCTTGTAATGAGAGCGTATCAATCAGGATTTGCTCATTTGGGATGGAAGAAGCGACCCCTTTGAGTTCTGCTAGTGCGGCTCGTGTTTGACTTAATTTCTTTAGAATTTTCCGGTTTTCTATTTCCTCTATTGGAACAATTGGAGGTAATAAATGCATAGTATTGAATGTTTTCTTATACAATACTACCTCAATATGTATAGAAAATCTATTTATTTATACATGTTATCGGGATCTGTATAATATCTATATACATTGATCACTTCTCCCACATATACCCCAGTGTGCAGTTCAGCAGGGCTTTCATGCCTGTAAGCATGGACTCGTCCGTCACAAAGAAGTCGGGCGTATGATGCGGTGGAGTTGCATCCGGGTTTTCAACCTCGCTCGGGCATCCACCCACAAAAAAGTAAAATGAAGGAACTTCATTAGCGAAGAACGAAAAATCCTCCGCTCCAGTGGAGGCAGTTCTGATAGTCACATTCTGAGCGCCGGCGGCATTCTGAAGCCACTTTACAGCCCGCACGGTTAGTTCTGGATCATTATATGTCACAGGTACGATTTTCTCAATCTCCAAATCCACCGTGGCACCTTGACTCGCCGCTATTGTCTCAGCTGTCAGACGAAATTTTTCGTGAATAAGGTCCTGCATACCCACATCAAGCGTTCGGATGGTTCCGATCATTTCCACTA
>CAYORY010000230.1:0-3043 GCA_964406435.1 uncultured Roseivirgaceae bacterium
TGCCTGAGCCGTATTGGGCATGAGCTGCATAAGTCCTCTGGCACCTGCCCATGATACCGCATCAGGATTAAACTGAGACTCTTTGTAAATCTGGGCAGAAAGCAGACGCCAGTCCCAGCCCAGTTCCGTGGCTACTTCTTTTACTATATCGTCATATGGAGATAGCTTGCCGCTCTCCAAAGCAAAGAATTCACTGTCCGGATTCAAAAATTCACTCCTTTTCTGAAAGTACCGATTGTAGATGGCATAGTAGGCAGGGCCATTTCTTATGTCGGTGATCCATTCGTCGAGAGCGGCTTTCAATTCGGGAGCATTTTTTCTTATACCCCAGGCAATTTGTTGTGGAAAACTAAGGGCTGTTTTTACATCAAGATTGGGATAAAAGGAGGCATTTACCAAGGCAATATCCTCTTCAGCCACGGTGTAATCTATTTCGCCTTCGGCTACTTTTCTTATTAGCTTCTCCGTCTCCACCTCCGGATCTTCTTCGATCAGGATGATATCACCGCCTATTTCTTCAGAAAGATTTTGCATCCTTTCCAGATAAGCCGAATGATGACGCACGTGTACGGTTTTTCCGATCAGATCTATAGGATTGCGCAGAGCCAGCCGATCAATTTTTTTAGGGTGCATTTTTTTCCATCCTTCCGGCTTTCGCTGGATCAGTACCTGCCTTGCCAGGTTGTGGTATCGGGTAAAATCAATCCGGTTTTTTCTCTCCTTGGTGATAGTGAGGTTGTAAGCGAGAAGGTCGGTTTCGCCCCGATTCAATTTATTAAATCCCTCCTCCAGGCTAGGTGTGACGTCTATGCGTAATTCCAGCCCGTGCTTTTTGGTGAAGCGATTGAGCAGCTCATATTCATAGCCCATGGTTTTTCCTTTGTACACAAAATACCCGGTAGAGCTATTGTCCATGGAGACGATGATATACCCACGTTCTTTGATTTTGTCGAAATCAATTTCTGCAATGACTTCATCTGCCCCGTCCTCATCAGACCGGGCGTTTCTCTCACAGCTGGAAAATGAGAAAATAAGAAGCAAACAAACGGCTAATCGCACTTTGTGCATCCCACAAAATGCTACTTTTTTTAGAATTTTCCCAATCTGGAATGGGATTAGGCAAGCTGATTTTCTACTATCAATTTTCGGACAGCCGATTCAATGGCCTCTGTGTCGTATCCGCATTCCCGGTACAATTCGGGCTGCTCGCCATGTTCTACGATTCTATCTGGGATGCCCAGTCTCACTATTTTGGCGTGGTAATCATTGTCAGCCATGAATTCTAAAATGGCCGAGCCGAAACCACCTTGAAGGCAACCGTCCTCCACAGTGACCAAGTAGTGATGGTTTTGGAAAACCTCGTGAAGTAGTTCTTCATCCAGCGGCTTCACAAACCGCATATCATACACCCCCGCCTCAATTCCCTCTTTGGCCAGATTATTCGCGGCAGAAACGGCAAAATTGCCGACCGTTCCAAAACTCAAAATCGCAAGGTCTTTTCCGTCAATGATTTTTCTGCCCTTTCCAATTTCGATAGTCTCGAAGGGTGTTCTCCATTCTGGCATCACGCCGCTTCCTCTTGGGTATCGGATGGAGAAGGGGCCTTCTTTGTGTTTCGAAGCGGTGAACATCAGGTTTCGAAGTTCTTGCTCGTTCATTGGGGCCGACACTACCAAGTTTGGAAGACACCTCATGAAAGCCACGTCGTACGCTCCATGATGAGTAGGCCCATCCGCACCAGCCATACCTGCCCGATCCATGCATAGGACCACCGGTAACTTTTGGATGCATACGTCATGAACTACCTGATCATAGGCTCGCTGCATGAACGTGCTGTAAATGTTGCAGAAAGGCGTCATGCCTTGTGTAGCCAACCCAGCAGAAAAAGTAACTGCATGTTGCTCGGCGATACCCACATCGATTGCTCGATCGGGCATCTCACGCATCATAATATTCATTGAAGATCCAGAGGGCATGGCTGGTGTCACACCCATGATCGTTTCATCTTCCTTGGCCAATTCCACCAAAGTATGGCCAAATACATCTTGGTATTTTGGTGGTTGAGGTTTGTCAGGAATGGTCTTGTGAATTTCTCCTGAGATTTTGTCAAATGTGCCCGGAGCGTGCCACTTGGTTTGGTTCTCTTCTGCCAGCTTATAGCCTTTGCCCTTCACTGTGACGCAATGAAGAATCTTTGGGCCTGGAATTTTCTTGAGGTCATTCAGCACGGAAACCAAATGATTCACGTCATGCCCATCTACCGGCCCGAAATAGCGCAGGTTGAGTGATTCAAAAAGATTGCTTTGTTTCAGCAGGAATGACTTCACGCTGTTTTCTACCTTGGAGGCAATCGTGCGTGCATCGGGACCAAACTTGCTGATTTTACCCAGCAATTTCCAAACCTCATCGCGCACTTTATTGTACGTCTGAGAGGTTGTGATATCGGTCAGATAATCCTTCAATGCACCCACATTCGGGTCTATGGACATGCAATTGTCATTGAGGATAATGATCAAGTTGGAATTAGAAACCCCTGCGTGATTCATCGCCTCGAATGCCATTCCACCCGTCATAGCGCCATCACCAATCACGGCAATATGCTGCTTGTCTTTGTCATCCTTTTGGAAGGAGGCAACAGCCATTCCTAGTGCAGCGGAGATCGAAGTGGAGGAATGTCCCACGCCAAACGTATCGTATTCGCTCTCACTTCTTTTGGGAAATCCTGAGATACCCTTGTATTTTCTATTGGTGTGAAATTGGTCTTTTCTTCCGGTCAGAATTTTGTGACCATATGCCTGATGTCCTACGTCCCATACAAGTTGATCTTTGGGGGTATTGAAAACATAATGCAGCGCCACGGTCAATTCCACTACACCGAGACTTGCACCGAAGTGTCCTCCGAAAATAGAAACGTGATCAACTATATAATCTCTTAGCTCTGCGCAGACTTGTACCAACTTAGTTTCGTCAAGTTGCTTTAGATCATCTGGGGAATCGATCTTGGAAAGTAAAGGACCTGGATTAATCTGCATGCTATCTGACC
>CAYORY010000231.1:0-3037 GCA_964406435.1 uncultured Roseivirgaceae bacterium
GTTTCAAAATTCATTTCTTCCAAATTTTAGGAAGAGAGACGGGCTGTTGAACTTTAAGGGATTTATTAAATCGGAGGCATTAATCTCAATTTATATTCACCTTTCGGTTCAGGAATTAGCACCGTACCCGGATAAATCGGGGCGGTTGCTAGCGCTTCGACGAGCCTGTCTCTCCACGCTTCTTTATAAATTCTGTACAAAGTTTGATTTTGTACAGGGCAAAGTTGTGTCAGGATTTGTTACTCACCAAAATTATTTTCGGAAGATTGTCGGGCGAGTTACTTTTTTCACGAATTAAAATATTGGAATTCCTGCGCAAACGATTGTTTGATTTGGTCAGTTCCCAAGCTTCCTAGACTACCCAAGTGTGTGTGGTTCAGTGTTTTATTTGGAACATAGTCGCCGGAGTTCACATTCTCACCGACGATTTTATAGGCATCACGAAACGGCACACCTTCTAGGACGAGTTTGTTTACTTCCTCAACTGTGAAGAGTAAATCGTATTTGGATTGGCTGATGATGTCCTGATTTACTTCAAGGTTTTTGGTCATGGCCGTGAGCACATCGAGGCAATCTTTCATTGTTTGGATCGCTGGTAGAAACTGTTCTTTCAAGACCTGAAGATCTCGATGATAGCCAGTCGGGAGATTGGTCAGCACCAGACTGAGCTGATTTGGCAAGGCTTGGATCAGGTTGCATTTCCCTCTTACTAACTCGAACCCATCAGGGTTGTGTTTGTGAGGCATGATGCTTGAGCCGGTGGTGTACGTCTGGTCTAGTTTGAAGAACCCAAAATCCTGACCGGAATAGAGACACACATCCTGGGCAAATTTTCCCAATGTGGAGGCTAACCCGGCCAGTGCAAAAGCTGTAGTTTTCTCCAATTTTCCTCTCGTCATCTGCGCATACACCGCATTGATATTTGGTTGACTAAATCCCAACTCCTTAGTCGTCATTTCACGATCCAGCGGGAAGGAAGAGCCGTATCCGGCGGCTGAGCCTAAAGGGTTTTTGTCCGCTACCTTATGCGCTGCGACAAGTAATGGGAGATCATCGGAGAGGCTCTCGGCATGTGCACCAAACCATAGGCCAAATGAGGACGGCATGGCAACTTGCATATGAGTGTAGCCGGGCATAAGGTGGTCTTTATTGGCCTCACTTTTAGTGATCAAAAGATCAAAAAGAGCTTTGACCTTTCCTGCAATTTCCTCGATTTGTGCTTTGGTGTACAGCTTCATGGCCACCAACACCTGATCGTTTCGGGAGCGGCCTGAGTGTACTTTCTTGCCCACATCCCCAAGCTTTCGAGTCAGTTGAAGTTCTATCTGAGAGTGGCAATCTTCGATTCCTTGTTCTATTCTAAAATCATCCCTCTCAACTTGATCCAAGATGTAATTCAGACCCGAAATCAGTTGGTCTCGTTCCTCATTTGTAAGTAGATCAATTGTCACCAACATGTTTACGTGCGCCTTTGAGGCGATCACATCGTACTTAGCCAATTGAAGATCAAGAATGTAATCCTGCCCAATGGTGAACCGCTCGAAGAGCTCGTCTATGGATTCGTTTTTTTTCTGCCAGAGTTTCATAATCGGTTACGTCATTCCGAGGACAAGGGACGAAGGAATCCCCCAATCAAGGGGATTGCCACGTGAATTCGATTTCATCTCATTCACTCGCAATGACGGTTTGTTTTTATGTTTCAAATAATTTTTCCAAGAGCTTAATATATCCTTTGATTCCACCTTTGATTTCATCCAAATAAATGAATTCGTCCGGCGTATGGGAGCGTTCGGACATGCCTGGGCCCATTTTGAAAGTAGGGAAGTTCATCACGGCCTGGTCGGAGGTTGTGGGAGATCCGAACTTCTCGATCTTTAGTAAATCGGCCACTTTCGAAACTAAAAGGTCTTCGGGCAAACTGGATGGATTAAGTCGGGTTGATCGCTCTTTAACCTCGCAATTCACGTGCTGTTTCACGATCTCCAATATCTGTGTGTTGGAGAATTTGTCAGTTGAACGTACGTCCACCACAAAATGACAAACATCAGGAACCACATTGTGTTGATACCCAGACTCTATTTGAGTTACGGTCATCTTCACCGGGCCCAGGTGTTTCGAAATAACTGGGAATTCAAATTCTCGGAACCATTCAATAGCCTTCATGGCCGTGTAAATCGCATTGATGCCAGTATCCCGAGCGGCATGTCCTGATTTTCCTTTGGCATAGCAATCGAGTACCATCAGGCCTTTTTCTGCCACTGCCATCTTCATTTCAGTAGGTTCACCGACAATACCAAATTCAGGGATTGGTAAATCTGGCAGAATAGATTCTACCCCGCCCGTTCCGGAGTTCTCCTCTTCAGCTGTGGCTGCCAAGATGAGATTGTAGGGGAGGAATTGGTTGTAAAAATGAATGAATGTGCCGATAAGTGAAACCAGGCAGCCGCCGGCATCATTGCTGCCAAGACCGAAGAGTTTGCCATCTTTCTCTATCGGTTCGAAAGGATCATTGGTGTAGCCTTCATTTGGTTTGACCGTATCGTGGTGAGAATTCAGAAGAATGGTCGGCTTTTGAGGATCGAATTGTGCATTTCGAGCAATGATGTTGTTGCCTTTCCGCTCGAATGAAACACCATGAAAAGTAAGATAGTCTCCAATAATAGATGCTGTCTTTTCCTCCTCTTTGCTCAAACTTGGCGTTCGAATCAAATCCTTCAAAAGGTGCGAAGAATGGCCATATAGTTCGTCGATGGTCATCAGTGAATGTTTGTGTACTCTTTGAATCCGGAGTTATCAAGCTTCCCTATCGAGTCAAACCTCACGATTTTAACATTGGTTGCGCCTTTCGCGATGGCATCAAATGCATTGTCCAATTTTGGAATCATTCCGTCGAAGATGGCTCCTGATTTTCGAAGTTCGGCATATGTCTTCATATCCATTTCCTTGATCAGGCTTTTTGGATCATTCAGGTCTTTCATCACACCGCTTAGTTCGAATGCGTAAATCAAATTTACCTCGTAGTTCTCGGCCATTGCGC
>CAYORY010000232.1:0-2960 GCA_964406435.1 uncultured Roseivirgaceae bacterium
CCAAACGCTGGCCTGGCCTTCAAACTCATCCCGCGCGCTGGAGTAGGGCTTTAGTCTAAGGATGTTTGGGCGAACAAGTGATTTGATATCCATGATTTACAATTGATTCGATTTACGATTGATTCGATTGAAGATTGACTCGATTAGGGCGAAATCGAGAAAATCTAAAATCCCAAAATCTCCCGAACTACAATTCATTTTAAGGCATTTAGTCGTACGGTTACTGCATTTTTGTGGGCCTGTAAACCCTCAGCTTCCGCCATTATTTCTACATGCGGGCCTAATTCGCTCAACCCCGGCTTGCTGATTTTTTGGAAGGTGATTTTTTTCACGAAGCTATCGAGTGACACTCCACTGTAAGCTTGTGCATAGCCATTTGTTGGCAAGGTGTGGTTGGTACCACTGGCATAGTCACCTGCGCTTTCGCAAGCGTATTTTCCAACGAAAACACTTCCGGCATTGGTGATCAAATCAATCCATCTCTGAGCCTCGTCAAAGGCCAAAATCAAATGTTCAGGGGCATAATCATTGCTTAGATCAATAGCCTCATACAGGTCTTTCACCACAAATGCCCGACTGTTTTTAAGTGCATGCTGAGCAACTTCTTTCCGAGGTAAATCCTGCAATTGTCGTTCAATGGCCTCCAAAATTTCATTCACTTTTTCCTGTGAAGTGCTGACCAAAATCACCTGACTATCTGGCCCATGCTCGGCCTGACTGAGCAAGTCAGCAGCGACAAATTCTGCATTCGAATCCTCCGTTGCGATGACCAAAACCTCACTTGGTCCTGCTGGCATGTCAATGGCAACTCCTTGTTTTTGGGCAAGCTGCTTGGCAATGGTTACATACTGATTGCCAGGGCCAAAAATTTTATCCACATTAGGGATGGTCTCAGTGCCAAATGTCATGGCGGCAACTGCTTGAGCACCACCTGTGAGGAAAACTTTCTCAATACCAATAAGTTGGCAGACATAGCCAATGACAGGGTGAAGCATTCCATCCTTTTGTGGAGGTGTGCAAACGACGAGATTCTTACAGCCGGCAAGCTTGGCTGGGATGGCCAGCATGAGCAGGGTACTGAAAAGAGGAGCCGTGCCGCCGGGAATGTAAAGGCCCACACTTTGGATTGCCACGCTCTTTCGCCAGCAGATTACCCCACTCGTTGTTTCAACGGGCGTGTCCGTGTCCCTCTGCGATCGATGAAATTTCTCGATGTTCTGTTTGGCTATGCCTATTGCTTTTTTCAGTGCTGGGGCTACCTTATCGGAGTAGTCTCCAATCGTAAAAGACAGTTCGTCCAACAGTACGCCATCTATCCGATGGGTAAGGTCTTTGATGGTTTTATCACCACCAGTTCGTACGGCATTCATGATCTCCAGTACAGTCTTTTCTATGTCGGCGGAGTTCTCCGTTGGTCGTTGTAATAGGCCGAGCCAATCGGCTCGTTGTGGATACTTGAAAATTTCCATTACAAAATCATTTTTTCAATGGGTGAAACTAAAATTCCCTCTGCGCCTTTGGCTTTGAGTTGATCGATTACGTTCCAAAAATCATCCTCCTGAATAACCGTGTGCACGCTGCTCCAGCCTGACATTGCTAATGGAAGGACGGTTGGGCTTTTCATTCCCGGAAGTACGCCAATGATTTCTTCCAGTTTGCTATTAGGTGCATTAAGAAGGATGTACTTGAATTGTTGGGCGGTGTTAACGGCTTTTATTCTGAACAAAAGCTGGCGTAGAATTTCTTGCTTTTCTGCACTCAGGTTCCTGCCGGAGATCAAAACCGCTTCGCTTTTCATGACGGTCTCCACTTCCTTCAGGCCGTTCATGATTAGCGTGCTACCTGTGCTTACAATGTCGAAAATCCCTTCTGCCAAGCCGATACCGGGGGCAATTTCTACACTTCCTCCAATTTCCTCAATCGTTGCGTTGAGGCCTTTTTCATCAAGATATTTTTGAAGAACAACAGGATAGCTCGTCGCAATTTTTTTGCCGTTGAACCACGATGCATCGGTATAGTTTTCCTCGCGTTTCACGGCCAGTGCCATGCGGCATTTGGCAAAGCCGAGTTTCTGAACGATCTCAACAGGCTGATCTTTTTCGACCACTTCGTTCTCGCCGAGGATGCCAGCATCCGCCACTCCTTCGGCTACATATTGTGGAATATCATCATCTCGCAGGAAGAAAATTTCCACAGGAAAATTGGAGGAAATCGACTTCAACTTTCGGTCTCCGTTGCTTAGGCTGATGCCACAGGATTTTAGTAAGTCAAGACTCTTTTCACTAAGTCGACCACTTTTCTGAATGGCAATTTTGAGTACAGTTTCGTTCATTTCTTTTTTCTATTCAATTTGTGTCCGTCACTCTGAGCTTGTCGAAGAGTGGGTTTCGACAAGCTCAACCTGACATGGGCTATGTCAGTCTGAGTTTATCGAAGACGACAAATTCAGGGTGACACTGGTTTTAACGCATAAAAAAAGCCCACCGAAAGGGCGGGCTAATGTTGGTATTCTTAATCACAATAGCATCACCTTCTTTCGGTTTCCGAGAGGGTCATGTGATGATGATGTGTGTTGTTCATTTTCATTTGCGATGCAAGTATAGGTTGGGATTTTGGTTTGGGCAAATCAAACATGCTGATCAATGAGAATAACATTGCCGTCAGGGTCAGCAAGCATGACATTCGCCGGGCCCGACTCGGATGCAGTCCCACTGATTAGTTCCACACTTTTTTCTTTCAAATCATTCTGGATGGCATGGACATCATCAAAGTCTTTGAGCGTATTTGCCATTTCGTCCCAGCCCGGGTTGAAGGTAAGGATATTTCCCTCGAACATTCCTTGAAAAAGGCCGATTAAAGCATTTCCATTTTTCATGATCAGGTAGTTCATCTCGATGTTTCCGGCAAATAGCTGAAAGCGGAGTGTTTGCTAAAAAGGTGTGGCAGCGGGGATGTCGTGG
>CAYORY010000233.1:0-2949 GCA_964406435.1 uncultured Roseivirgaceae bacterium
ATCGCTCGGTTTTGTCAAAAATAGAAATAGTTCAGGATTAATGAATGGTTTGGAGAGTTACGTCAAAAATAAGCACTTCATAAGGTGGTACTTTTGAAGCATATAGAGGAACGACGAATTGCTCGACCATGTCGTCAAATGCCGCTTGAGGTAACACTACTGCACTTGAGCCATAAGCTTGTGCGGATGGTATGAATAGAGTTGCTCTTTCGCCTAACTCCATCTGTGATACGCCAAGATCCAAACCCGGAATAACCGAACCTGAGTTGAATTTGTATTTGAAGTTGTCCAAATTGTCGAATTGAGAATCGTCCAAAAACCTAGCGGTGTAATTGGTGGTAATGCTATCACCTGATTGCGGGCTAATTGGGGTGCCGACTGTTGTTTTCTTATAATAAACCCCATTAGCCAGCATTTCGACCGGATCGACCGGATTGGTTGTCGTATTGTTCAGATCATTGGCGGTGATATAGGCATTAATGGCAGCATCCTCAGCAGCTGCAATGTCAGCCTCTGTCTCTCTCAAAACTACTTCTACTTCGAAGAGTAAGACGGCATCTTCTGCAACTACACTAGTAGGGTAATCACCAAAACCTAAGTCGTCGGGTAATATTAAACCGTAGGTCTCCCCTTCTTTGATTCCATCGATCCCATATTCCAATCCAAGTGGAAATATTGCCTCGGCATCATTCTGAAGTTTAATTGGATCACCATCACCTACTTGATGACTGGCTATTTGGATATTGTTTCGCAGGTCAGTAATGCTGTAGTAAATGGAAAAAACATCACCGGCATCATTGCCTGTGGGGTTTTCAGTAATTGCGTAGCGATATACACCTTCTGCAGTCGTACTGGCTGTAAGACCATTCGTGGTGATATACTCCTCAATGAATTCTAGGTCGAGATTTGTATCTGGGGCCGGGTCTTTCTTGGAGCAAGAAATCAAAAGCAATAAACATATAGCACCTGTCGCACGAACCATATTCCCCAAACGAATTAAACCTGTTTTATTGTAAACCTTTCACGGCAAAGGTCTTGCAAAACATCTGGAAAACCAGAATTTTATCAAGTCCAAGTTTAGCACCGATGTGCTGCATGGCGAGGTACTCACTTTTGCCAATAGTACGTTTGTTATTGATGATATCTTCATCATTTTCCAAGAAGAAGCTTGATATAAATCGAATGAGGGCGTAAGGGGTCTTAAGTACTTCTCTCTTATATTCCTCATAGGTCACTTCCAATGGCGGTGGATTGTTTGATTCCAATGATTTCATATCAAATGTGCTATGCATGGCATGTTTGAGGAGATCGTAGAAATTATCCTCCCAATCCTCAAACTTCTGAATGACGAATTTCATGGCGTAGACCACCGGATCCTTCTTCATGAAATACCCCCCTTTGGAAAGTTTACGGGCCTTCTTGTTTAAAGCCAATTCTTCAAACAACGTCACCTTGCCATCAGCCTTTGCTATTCCCACGGTTGGGGCCATCATCACGAGAGAGAAGAAATCATGATCACTGATTTCAAGATAAGGAGCCTCGTTTTTGATGAAGTATTTCTTCAGCTCGAAGGTCTCTTGTTGGATTTCCCTGAGCTCCATCATGGTGTCTATCTCGTACTCTGTGAACATGGCTAATTGGTTTTGTCCGATGAAAATAAGCAACCTTTGAGTAATAGAAAAATAAGGGCAAAGATTAACTTCTACTGCTGCTGAAATGACTCCAATGTCTGGTAGCTATGAAAGATCGTTTCTCCTGCGCTAGCCGTGAACGTGAAATGTTCCGTTTTGACTTCTCCCACGCCCAAGGCATTTAATGAGACATGATTTTCCCCTTCCCGGAGTGGCACTCTGGTGTACAAAATGGAGTATGGGATCGTTTGCCAGTTTCGGGTATCCGGCTTTTCTGTTGAGGCATTTAAGAGACTTACCAACAGCCCGATGGTTTCATCCTGCTGGCGTGCCTGATTCTCAATGGCCTTCTTCAGGGCAAATCGGAGCAGTCCCTTTCCAATTTCCTTTGCCATTCTTTCCTGCAAAGTCTTCTTCGCTATGGCGTTCACATTTTCAGCAAGTTCAAGATCATGCTCTTGGCCATTGGCACTTAAGTAGCCTTCGTTGAACCTGGGAGGTCGATCATTGTACGTCGGGAATGCAATTCGAACTACGCTGAGGTTTGACAACTGGCTTGCCTGAGCTTGTGTGCAAGCGACGGTATGCACTTGCCCTGACTGGTCGGTAAACGTGTAGAACCCTCCAGAATAACCTCCAGTACTGAAATTGACGGACCACTCGTCCTTCACCGGTCCAAGTCCATTGTGCCAGAAAAAGACCAATTCTGCTCCTTTAGATTGTGGCTGATAATCTTCCATATCGAATTCTCTTTTGTAGAAGTCAACCTCATTTTGAAAACCCGTAAGGTAGGCTGAGCGAATGAGGTCCCTTTTTAATTGCTCGGGTGGAGCGACTCCAAACATGGACGCATAGACGTCATTGTAAATATTGTACGCATTTCGGTAGGCAATGTATGCGTTGTTATAATCTCCGTCGGCCTCATAGATAATGCCCATCAAATTGTGAATGAAGGCATCTTCACGGTACTTATTGTCTGATTTGTACTTGTCGCTAAGTTCGTTCAGTCTGTTATTCAACCTACGACACTCCACAAGTGCAGATTGATTATTTCCCATTTTCAGGAAGTTCATTGCCTTATAGTAAAGAAGCAAAAGATGCTCATGATCTTCCCCAGGATAGACAATGGTGTTTGGGTTTACAAAGAAGGAAGCGGCAACATTCGCTGCATTCTTTCGGTAGTCCTCGCCAAAAATGTAGGCCTTCTCAAACCACTCATTGCTCACTTCGTAGTTTCCGAGCATGGACTCCACGACTCCCTTATTGACCATGTAGAGACATCCGGCCTTTTTGTCGGCTTCCGTGGAATGTTTGTCCA
>CAYORY010000234.1:0-2939 GCA_964406435.1 uncultured Roseivirgaceae bacterium
CAACACTGGAAACTTCCAAACTATGCGTAAGGCGAGTATGCACGAAATCATCCTCCGGCAAGGGAAAAACCTGCGTCTTGTCCTGTAGTTTTCGGAACGGTTGAGAAAAGATGATGCGATCATAGTCCTGCTCGAACCTACTTCGGTTTTTGTCGTGCCGGATGTCGGGTGACTTATCGCTAAATCTGCGGGCGGAAAGAAGGGATGGCCAGTTCATTGTTTCAGTGTCCAAAATAGGGAATAAACAAAAAAACCGAGGTATTTACCCCGGTTTTCGCAAGTTGACATTGGACAACTAGTCATTTATTTCATCTTGTCTTTCCTGCTGCTTTGCCAAATCTTCATCTGACCCAACAGGATAGGCTTCAAAGCTCCCAGCTACATAGCTGTAGTCTTCGACAAGCTCATACTGATAGGTTTGAGTATTGTACAAATAGTAATCTCCAGTGATGATTACTTCTCCGATTAGAGCCGTCTCGGATAATTCTGATAGATCAATTTCTAACGACTCAATTGATACAAATCCGCCTGAATTTCCCTCCGTTCTCATTTTTTTACCATTAGGACCATTAAAGAGGAACTCTGGTTCCAAAATGCCAATTATCAGTTCATTTTCGTCCACCCACTCCCATTCAGAAACGAAACATCGCTCATATGTATTTCTAATGCCGGCATCTTGTCTACGATCATCGAAGTATCCGTCAGGGTACTCCACAGACTGATCATATCTGTAGCATTGCTCAAATGCACCGTCTGCTTCAAAAGCAAACACCATTCTATAGCCATAGGTTACTTCAGGCTCTTCTTGGTCGGATCGTACCGGACCTGAAACTTCTTCTCCTTCTTCATCAAGGTAGACACTCCAGTCTCCAATGAGTATGCTTTCATTTGATGGTGCTTCATCTTCACCGCATCCTACTGTTCCAAGGAATAGCGCAGCAGCAGATGTGCCCAATAGGGCTTTTGTTACATGTTTGTTCATAGTGTTTTTCGTTTAATAAGTGGTGAAAATAAAACAATCACAAGTAAAATCAGGCTTCTTGCTCTTTTTGATCGCTCTTTTTTAGCCAGAAATTCAATCCATTTCCAGCTGTAATACATTTGTCATACAACTCATCTCTCTCCGTGAGTATCCCTGCTACTTGAAGTCCTGGGAGTACTTTCACAGAAAAAATCTCTTTGACCAAATCAGTGTAGGACAGCCCGGCCACTTGCTGGCCAGTGTGTCTGTTGTACACATATACACCGCAGAATGTTTCCTGGTCAGAAATGGGCAAATTGCCGAATGAAGTGGATTGTTCGCGCAGCTCTGAGGCACCCACAAATAGAAAATCACCAATTACTTCCAAACCTCTAAGAAAGCTTTTCAGTACGGCGACTTCCACAGTTTGTTTTGTCTTGAGATCGTAATACATGATCTGGCCAGTGCCGGATTGGAGAAAATATATTTTTTCTTCATATAGAGTAGGTGTATGCGGCATGGTCAGGTTTCTTACCAGCACTTCGCCGCTATCCACGTCCATTATTAGTCCATGGTTCTTTTCGGATTTTCTCCATTCGGTAGGTTGATCCATTTCCCCGAACATGCTCACGTATTTTGGTTTGCCGTCTTCCATGGCCATACCGTTTAGATGACATTTATCAAATGGTCTCAACTCACTGATAAACGGAGGCTTCCATTTTACCTCGAAATGTTGACTATCTGACATCAATGTAAGAGCAGAAAATTGAGTATTGACCGTCCAAAGCCCCTCCTCACCAAAGGCAATTTCATGTGTATCCACACGCCCAGTATAGTACCTACACTGAGGCATGAACATGGCATCATAGTGATTAGGTTTATCAGGAAAGCTTTGAGCTAGCGCTGATGAATTTCCAAATACATTGATTTGGTTTTTCGTGGCTACAGCAAGACGAGAAGTTTTGGGATCGAAAGCAATCCCCATTGGTCTCGCGAAATTTTTCGCATACTTAATCAACATTTTTCCATCCTTCGAGCTGATAAAGATGAGTTTACCTGCCTGATATGTACTGAACACAATTGAACTTTTGGTCTTCTCCAAAATGGCTGACAGACTAGCTGAGTAATAAAAGAAGTTTTGTTTTGGCAGTACTTGTGTTTTCTTTTTTTCTGTCATAGGAGTTGTTTAGGATTTTGCCGGAGTAGCCTACACATTACGTCATAGGTCTTTGGGTGCTTTTCTGAAAATTCAACTGGGCGTTCAAAGTAATTTTCTACCGCTACTGCAAAGAATTCCTCCCGGTCAGTCGCCCCATACTCTCTAAAGAATGTTTCTGAACCTGCCTGAATTTCCTTCATGGTGTTGGTAGCACGCGTTTCCCATTCATGGAGTACCTCTTCATCCAGGAAGTTGTATTCGTGGTTCATGATGCGATTCTCCAGACGAAGTGCATGGGCCATTTCATGAAGGCCAAGATTTCTGCCATCTGGTTTCAGATAGCCTTCTACAAAATATCGCCACCCCAGTACAATGGCTTGTGCTCTGGGGTTTACTTCTCCTTGGTTGTGGGTTTTGGTGGCGTGACTGTAGAACTTACCTGGATAAACAAGAATGTATCGGAAGTAACTGAGATTGACTTTTGGGAAGCCAAACGTAATTTGAATGGCTGCTGCTGAAATCAATACTTGCATTTCCCAAGAAACGGCAATCATTTCTCTTGGTATAAATTCTTTGGATTCCATGAAGTAGGCCACTCTCCTTTCAAATATCTTTTTGGATTTGGCAGGGAGCAGCTGATAAAACTGGAAATGACGGGCCAAAAAGGCCACATATTCTGGCCTCAGGTTCTTAGGAAGTAGGCCTATTCTGCCATAATCTCTATAGATAGGAAATGCATATCGCCCAATAATGATGATAAATATTATTAAACCAATAAGCATTCCTTCACCCATCGATACCTAAGTTACAGGCTTTGAA
>CAYORY010000235.1:0-2797 GCA_964406435.1 uncultured Roseivirgaceae bacterium
TTCGCATTTTCAAGCCTTTCAAATCTGCAATAGTGTTGATTTCCTTATTGAACCACCCTCCCATTTGCACGCCGGTGTTTCCACACAAAATCGGCAGCAAGTCAAACGGTGCATAAAGCTCCTCCCAAAGCTGCTGGCCTCCTCCTGAGAGAATCCACGAACCCATTTGTTGAGCATTCATACCGAAAGGTACAGCGGCAAAAAACTGCGATGCTGGCACCTTTCCAGCCCAGTAATACGCCGCGCCGTGGTTCATTTCCACCGCTCCATTACTCACTGCGTCAAACCCTTCCAGCGCTGGAATAAGCTCACCTCCTCCATAAACCGTGATGTCCATTCGACCGCCTGACATCTTGCGCACCCAATCTGTCATCATCTGGCAGCCTTCTCCCACAACAGGGAAATTCGGTGGCCAAGTGGTGGTCATCTTCCACCGATAGGTTTTGTTGAAATTGATGTTGATTTCCTCGGGCTTCTTGCTGACGTCACAGGCACTTGTCAGCCCAGCTACCCCAGCAATGGAGCTTACACCGGCCAGCTTGAGGAACTTTCGTCTGTTGGATTCCATGGAGGGAATTTAGCGAAAGCCGGAATAATAGAAGGCGCAAGCGGACGCTTGCGCCTTCAGGAAAACCTCTAATCCTTCAGTTTACTCGCCAAAATGGATAGTTGCAGTTCCATCCGTTTGACTTCACGAATCACCGTGTTTTTATTTATTTCCATAAAGTGGTAAAACTTGATTGCGGTGACGGCCATCATGAGAATGAACACGCCAATTCCGTATTGAATCATTTCTGCCGCTACCGTGGTATTGAAAAACCGGTAGCCTAGGTACACCGCTAGCCCAAACATTATAAACTGTACTACCATAGCCAAGCCATTGAGAAAGCCCATTTTCCCCTGAAAAAGCCCACCAATTTTTTGGATAATGTTCTGTTCGTCATAGCTATTGAATAACTCCTGTTCGTCTGCTGTCAAAGCTTCTTTGATCAGTAGATCTATGTCCTGATTCTTTTTCATTTTGATTTGTTTTCTAATTGATATTTTAAAATTTCTCTGCTTCTGAAGAGTCGCGACTTGACCGTCCCGATGGGAAGTTCTAAGAGCTGAGCAATAGTTGATATTCCTAGATTTTCCTGATAGTAAAGCTGGATTATCTTGAACTGATCGGCTGGTAACTCCTTCATCGCCTTCTTCAGTTCACTAATGATTTCATTATCAAATTCATCTGTGGTTTCGTTTTGCTCAGTTTGTGCAAGGACTCGAATTTCTTCGCGTTTTCGATCCAATTGGTTGGCTCTCACCCAGTCAATTCCTTTGGTAGTGACTATCCTGAGCGACCAACCTTGAAAAGCTCTTGGATCACGAAGCGCTTTGAGTTTATTAATAATCGTAATCCATGATTCCTGAACGATATCCTGAGCAGCCGAAACATTGCCGGTCGTGTGGTAGGCTCGTCGAAGCATTTTTGGATTCCATCGCTTGATCAACATCTCCAGAGACTTTCGGTCTCCATTCTGGCAATTAATTACCAGCCATTCTTCGAGTATTTGATCCGATGCTTTCATCTTTCTGACTTAAGGTCGGCTAATTCGTAGAAAGGTTCCGGGTTTGCTGAAAAGTTTTTCTTGTGGCTTATGTGATCGCTAAGGAGATAGAGACTCTTCGCTCCTCTCAGAGTGACGAGAAGTAGAATTTACAGCCTCCGTCATTCTGAACCTGCCTGCGGGAGGCAGGCGCAGTGAAGAATCTGTGTTTAGGGGCACGAGCGACACGCTCGCGCCAGCGCGAGAAAGGCGAGAAAATAGACGAGACACTTAGCTTCTCTCACAGTGACGAGAGTAGGATGTACACCCTGCGTCATTCTGAACGTTGTGAAGAATCTGTGTATTGGTTCTGCCATTCGCTCTTGTAAGTCTTTACAAATCTCTACATTTCTGTTCTCGATGTGTATACCTATTTCAGGACAAGACGGGGGGAATTAAGAGCATAGATTGCCGGATTTATTCCGGCATCTTATAAAGGTTCTTCGGATGGCTTTATGAGTTCCCAGCACAAGGCCGGGAAAAGGAGAGAATAAAAAGCATCTACGATTCAACCTAGCCCCCTGGCTGGCGCAAGCGTCCGCTTGTGCTTTTACTTTAGCCCCGCCTGCTTCAAAATACTATTCTCAGTTCCCTTTGCTAGGTCTTTGTTTTGGCCGTGATCTGGTATGGTGACTCGGCCTATTTTTGTGGGGTGCTTGTATTGGCGGTGGCTGCCTTTCGAGCGACTAAGAACCAACCATCCGCTTCAATCAGCTTTATGATTTCTTTGACTTTCACGCCACATTGGGAATGAGCAGCGTAATCGAGTCGGTGGATGGGGGAGGAACAGGGAGGCCATCTTCCTTCAGCCCTTCAATGTGAAATAGGATTGCTTCCTGAATGTTTTGCTCGATTTCTTCGCGAGTGTCACCAACAGACACGCATCCTGGCAAATCAGGGACGTAGGCACTGTAGCCTGTTTCTGTTTTTTCTATGTTGATGACGTATTTCATAACTCTTCAAATGTACGAATTCTGTTCTACTAATGTTAGAACAAAATCGCCTAATAAAATGACTTGAGGCTTCAACCTAGCCCCGATCGAAGGGAGGCCGTGCCGGAAAGAGAGCGGGGTGGCTGGAACTTAACCGCCCCTGTCGCTTCGCTCCGTTTTTTAGTTATTGGTGATTAGTTATTAGTTAATCAGTGTATTGGTTAATTAGTGAGGGTGTGATTGAATTCGTGATTCGTTTTCTGATTCACAAATCCACCT
>CAYORY010000236.1:0-2796 GCA_964406435.1 uncultured Roseivirgaceae bacterium
AGGTCAGCACCTGGATGCAGATTAGCGAAAAGGTCTTCTATGAAACAATGTAGCCGGTTGAGTCCTCTGTAGATATTTCGTTTCCGATTAGATTTGTTTTTCGAACCCAACAAAATATATGCCCTTAAATAATTCTGCCAAAGGACTACTCTCACAGCTCAAGGATATCATTCTGCAGCTTAGGCCGGGGCACTATTCAGAGCCGGTCAAGGTATTGAATAACTCTACATTAGGTCAGCATATTCGTCACACGATCGAGTTTTTTCTGTGCCTTATGGATGCCAGAAATCAAAGAGAGATCAACTACGACCTTCGCAAGCACGATGAGTTTATTCAAACAGATGAGAAGCTGGCGGTGAGTATTATCGACTCAGTGGATAAATTTCTGTCGGAGGCAATGTCCGATTTTGAGATTCAGCATGTCGCGAATTATGAAGTGACCGGTGGCGAAAATGTGAGCATGACGAGTAGTTTTTACCGCGAGCTTTCCTACAACATAGAGCACACCATTCACCACATGGCGTTGATCAAGGTGGCCATAAATCAGCAGTTTGAATACGTGAAGTTACCGGAGCACTTCGGCGTAGCAAGCTCTACCGTAAGACACCAGCAAAAACAACTCGAATGACCCCTTGGCAAAAATGGAAAACCCGATGGTTTCGTTGGGAATTCTGGCCATTCTGGTTTTTTTATTTCCCAGTTTATTTCTACTTCATATGGCTCTCACTCCGCGAGCGGTCGTTTTTCTTCTTTGCCACTGCTAACCCAACCATGGATTTTGGCGGAATGATCGGTGAGAAAAAATCCGAGATATTCAAATTGATCCCCCAGGAGTATTATCCTAAAACTGTTCTGATAGGGGAATGCGATCGAACTAAGTTGCTTCAAAATGCTTTAGAGATTGGCTACCCGCTTATTGTGAAACCAGACATTGGAGAGCGAGGAAGAGGCGTGGAGGTCATTCATTCCGAAGAGGAATTGTCAAAGTATTCTGACCATGCGAAGTACGACTTTCTGTTGCAGGAGCTTGTCTCCTATCCATTGGAGCTAGGGGTGTTCTATGTGCGATTTCCGTCGGAAGAAAAAGGACGAATAACTTCAATAGTGTCAAAGGAATTTCTCAGTGTAATCGGGGATGGCATTTCCAGCGTCAAAGAGCTATTGAAAACTAAGGAGAGGGCGGAGTTGCAGTTAGATGTTGAACATGAGCGATGGACACATCTCTTGGGCAGAATTCCCGCAAACGGAGAAGAAGTGATTGTGGAGCAAATTGGAAATCACTGCAGGGGAACAATGTTTCTGGATGCGACTGAGGAAGCAGACAAGCAATTGAATAATGCAATAGACCAGATTGCCAAGCGAATTGAAGGATTCTACTACGGACGATTTGATCTGAAGTGCCAATCGTTCGAAGATTTGCGAGCGTTGAAGAGTTTTAAAATCGTCGAATTGAATGGAGTTGGAGCAGAGCCGGCGCATATTTACCAACCGGGATTTTCGCTTTTTAAAGCCTATGGAGTGGTTATGCGACATTACAAATGGATGGCGAGAGTGGCTCGCGAAAATAAGGATCTGGGTGTACCTTATTGGTCTTTCCGGCGTGGATTAAAAAAATTGTCGGATATTCGAGCCTATAACCGACGCGTCAACCGCTCATGATTTTTCAGGCATTCCTGGTAGCATTTATCATCAGTTATCTTGGTTCCATACCTCCGGGCATGGCCAATGTCTCCGTCATGCAAATGGCGGTAAATAGTCACAGAAGAGCCGCTTTTTTCTTCTCGATTTCTGCCACAGCCGTAGAGTTTATCTACGCAGCGCTCACCGTGAAATTTCAAATCTTCTTGCAGGAATCCACTCAGATGGAGAGTTACTTCCGGTTGGTAACGGGCATTGCCCTGATGATAGTCGGGGTGCTAAGTATGCGATCAAGGTCCCAAAGTGCCAACGTGAAATCGAAAGAATTTGCAAGAGGAAGAGATGGTTTTCAAAAAGGGATCGTACTTGGCTTGGTCAACCCTATGACAATTCCTTTTTGGCTTGTGGTTACTACCTACCTTCAAAATGAGGGCTTGGTCGTGCTGAAGGACTTTGGCTACTGGATATACCTGATTGGAATTAGTGCCGGTACGTTCACATTGCTGATGACAGTGCTTTGGCTGGGCAAGAAATTTACGCGTATTTCAGACAACCAATTGCTGGTGCATAAACTGCCGGGTTTGTTCCTGATTGGGTTGGGGGTGTATACCCTTGTTATGTGGCTTACCTAGTATTCTAACTCAAGCCTGTCTACAAGATTGTTAATGGCTTGCTGTTCTTCCAATGAAATTCCATCAGCAGCATTGGCGAATAAGTACATAGACTCCATGATAAACTCCTTATCATCTCGGCTATCCTCGATGTGGCCCTTGAGGGCATTTAGAAATTTCTTGTTCCATCTTTCCACGTTTTCAAGGAGGTATCGAAACTCTGTCCTGAAATTCTGCGCAATTTTTTCTTTGTCGGCTCCCGGTATCAGACTCACGTATTCATCGGCCAGTCCCCGTGCGAGCTTCATCACACTGTCCCACTCCTCGTCATCGAGCTTGCCATCAGACATGCACACCAGTAGCGACGGATAAAGTTTGAGAATATAGACAAAGAGGTCTCGGTTGAGTTCAATCCGTCGAACCCGCTGATACTCCTCTAGGAGCGCTTCGATGTGTGTCATTTAGCCGTTGGTTTTATTGAGTTTTGCCAAAGATATGTATCATTCAAATAATACAAATAAATATTAATAAAATTCTATACTGTTTC
>CAYORY010000237.1:0-2788 GCA_964406435.1 uncultured Roseivirgaceae bacterium
ATGCTATTGATCAACTCGGCACCTCGTTCAGTCTATTTGGGTATGAGGATGATGTGTCCATATCAAGAGTTGCTGATGATGCTACACTAGTAGACATTGATGGTAAATACCTGACACTAGAGTTAGGGTTAAACGGGGCGCCATTTACGCTAAATGCCGACGTGAAGTATGGCAAAATAAATTACAATGAAACAGCCCTTCAGGTAAACAAATACATCAAGGAAAGTGACAAGCTTTACATAGAAGCCATTCCTAAAAACGGATCGAGCACTAACCTTAAAATAAAAATAAGAGGCTATGAGGTAGACGCGGATATTGATTAAATAACAATCCCTAAGAAGCCTCGGAACCAGGGGTTTTCTTAGGGATTAATTTCTAACAAATAAATTTCAAAAATTAGACTTGAGTTGGCTGGAATACCTGGTCGAGAGCCAGAACCATAGCAATAAACTGAAGGGGCATAAATGGTGATATTACCGCCCTCTGAAATCAATGGTATCATTACCTGCCATGCGTATATTAACCCGTTCAGCGGGTATATGGGCTTCACCTCTTCTTCAAAACTGCTGTCAAAAATATCATCGGTGAGGAGTCTTCCCTCATAATCAAACTCAATCTCATCTGTTCCCTTGGGCACATCACCTTCGCCCTCTTCATTGATAGTGTAAAAAATACCGGAGGTATGTTCTAAAGCACTGATGTCATTCTCTAAAAGATAGGATTCAATTAGCTCCTTATCAATTTCCAATTGCTCTTCGAAAGTTCGAAATGCTGGTGGATCATCAAAACATGATGTCAAAGTGACCAAACCAATTACAAGCGATACAAAATATGTTCTTTTCATTCCCATAATACAAATCAGACCAACAAAACCCCTGCAATTGTGGCCGTCATCATTGTGGCCAATGTAGCAGCTATCAACGCACGCATTCCCAATTTGGAAATATCCGCCGAGCGATTTGGAGCCATGCCACCGATACCCCCGATCTGAATCGCAATTGAGCTGAAATTTGCAAAACCACAAAGCGCGTAAGTGGAAATTACAATTGCCTTTTCACTCAGCAAATTATCCGCTTTCATGTCTGCCAAACTCAAGTAGGCAACAAACTCATTGATCACTGTTTTCTGCCCCAATAAGCTTCCAACCTTAATGGTTTCTGACCAATCCACCCCCATGATAAAAGCAAAAGGCCTGAATAGCTGTCCAAGAATATACTGCAAGGAAAACCCATCAAAAGCACCGTCAGTGGAAGAAATCACCCACGCATTTAGCCCCGTCCACTCTCCTATTCCATCGACTAGCATCCAGTTCATCGCAAAAATAATAGCAATAAAGGCCAGCAACATTCCTCCAATATTCAATGCCAACTTCACACCATCACCTGCGCCTCGCGCCAGTGCATCTACGAAATTTACGCCGAGCCCATCTTTGTTCACCTTCATAGACTGATCTATTTTCTCAGGATGCTCTTCCGGCAAAAAGAGCTTAGCCATAATGATGGCGGCTGGGGCATTCATGATGGAGGCACTCAAAAGATAGGTAGCAAAACGAGCCTGCTCTACCGGATCGCCTCCCCCAAGGAAAGAAACGAAAGCGCCAAGTACACTTCCGGCAATGGTGGCCATCCCGCCGACCATCAAACAATTAAGCTCCGACTGGGTCATTTTTGGAATGAAGGGACGGACCAAAAGTGGAGCCTCTGTTTGTCCAAGGAAAATATTGCCGGCGGCAGATAAACTCTCCGCTCCTGACAGTTTCATGGCTTTGGTCATGACCCACGCAAAAACCCACACGACTCGTTGAAGTATGCCCAGGTAGTACAACCCGGCAGTCACTGCTGAAAAGAAGATCACTGTAGGCAATGCCTGAAACACAAAAAGAAATCCGAGACTGTGCTTGACATTTGGATCTCCTGCACTGTTTCTCGCCAGATCGCCATACAAAAATTCGGCTCCATTCAAAGAAAAACTGAGGAAGGTGACAAATGCCTTGCTCACATGTCCAAAAAGCTGCGCCACAAATGGAACGTACCCTATGAGCAAACCAAAAACAATCTGAATAAGCAACCCGGCCCATACGATTCGCCACTTCACCTTCTTTTTGTCCTTAGAAAACAGGTAGCCAATGCCTACCAAAACTGCCAATCCCAGCAGCGCCCGTAAGTATTCCATTAATTTCTTCGATTTAGCTCGTCACGAATTTTGGCAGCTCGCTCATAGTCCTCCGCTTTCAGTGCATCATTCAGCATTTCCTTCAGTTTTTCAGTAGGTTGATCTTTGATATCCTTTGAAGCTGGCTCATCCCCGGCGGCAATGGCCTCCTCCACGGTCACTATTTCATCATTTTCCTCTGTGAGCACAATACCTGCCTCTGTAAGAATAGATTCATGGGTATAAATATTCACATTGAACCTGAGCCCAATGGCGATAGCGTCAGAAGGTCTGGCATCTATTTCTACGCTCTTGCCATTATGCGAACAGACTATCCTTGCGAAAAATACTCCTTCCTTTAGATCAGAAATGACTATCTCCTCAATGTTTATGTCAAACTCCACACTGAAGGAGCGAAAAAGATCGTGGGTCATTGGGCGATTGGGCGTAATGTCCTCAATCTCAATAGCAATGGCCTGAGCTTCGAACATACCGATGATGATGGGCAGTCGTCTGCTACCCCCCACTTCGCCAAGCACAAGAGCAAACGAACCAGATTGGGACTGACTTGAAGACAGTCCTAATATTTCCAGTTGTATTTTTTCAGATGCCATTTATCCCTGCTGTGCCTTGATTG
>CAYORY010000238.1:0-2782 GCA_964406435.1 uncultured Roseivirgaceae bacterium
AATCGGCCTATGATTTTTCCACGGCACGGGAGATCAATAAGATCGTGGAAATCGAGGGAATCCACCTGGTGCAAACGCACACCTCCAAGTCGCACACCATGTCGGTCATTGCCGGGCTCATTGGCTTGGATGTGCCGCAGATAATGACTCGGCGTGTGGATTTTCCGGTAAAGGACAATTGGTTTAGCCGGTTCAAATACAATTACTCCAAAATCGCACGTATCATTTGTATCTCGGAAACAATTCGTAGGATTACCGAGCCCGACATCAGGGACAAATCAAAACTCGTGACGATCCATAGTGGCGTGGACAGGGATCGCTTTCTCCCCTACAGAAATTCCCAATGGCTGAGGGAGCATTATGATATTGGTCCAGACACGGTGATTGTAGGCAACACGTCCGCCATTTCTGACCAAAAGGATTACCCCACTTTTGTGGCTACTGCCAAGGCCATTTTGAAGCAGCGGAATGACGTTCATTTTTTTATCGTAGGAGATGGGCCGGACAAGGAGCGAATTGTAGACTTAATTCAGCAGGAGAAATTGCAGGAGAAAATCACCCTTACGGGCTTCAAGAAGAATATCAAGGAAATACTTCCTTCCTTAGATATTTTCCTCTTTACTTCCCAAACGGAGGGTCTGGGCACGAGCGTGCTGGATGCCATGGCGGCTGGAGTGCCAATAGTGGCCACTGCAGCGGGAGGCGTCTCAGAGATGGTACGAAATGAAGAAAATGGACTCTTGGTGAACGTAAAGGATGTTAGTACGCTAACCGAGAACGTAATGAGACTTATGGATGATCCTTCCCTACGGAAGAAACTCACAAATGGGGCGCTGGAAACCGTTGCTCATTTTTCCAAGCAAAAAACTGCCAGCCTCACGGTCGATCTCTACAAAGAAATACTCAAAGAAAAGAGGGTGCCCTTTTGAAGCACCCTCTTACTTTTTTTGTATGTCTTGTAGGAATTATCGAATACTAATTCCGAGCCCTGCAGTAAATGTATTGTACTTCTGCAGCGTATAATCTGCATGAATAGTCAGGATCAACAACTTCAGTTGAGCACCTACAGTTACTCTCGGAGAGCTGTTTCCTCCAAATTCCAGGCTCACAGGGTCGGTGATTTCTAGAGGTTCCGCTATACCATTGTCATACACATAGGTGCCTTTTACATCAAGATTACTTGCCACGATATTATACCCTACAGATGCGTAAGGAGTAAAAATAGAAAGCTTCTTAGAGGCCAATAGCTGTATGGTAGTGGAACTCACAGTGAATTCGGTACTGGCTGGCCCATCGGTGTAGAATTTGTCTCCCGTGGTATTTGGTTCTTCAAACTCATAGTTCACATTCACCTTTAGTCTGGTAGTTCCCACAAAACCTGCTATATCAATCGGGACGAGTTTCAAGCCAGGAATCCATTGTTTGATGTCATGCATCACCCCGACTCCCCACATCTCCATTTGGAAATCATCTGTGTTGATAGACGGCATGTACCGAATTTTTAGATCCGTATTTTTGACAAGACCTATACCAAGATTTACCGTGGGAGTGGGCACTCCGGCGAAAGGAATGTCCGATACGTCGATTCCTGAGGCTGCATCGAAGTTGTCACTCACCGACGTATACTCAATAGAGTTTCCAGTATTTGGGTCGGTAATTATAGCATCCGCCTTTAGCCGTAGCAAAGTACTTGCATTCCCGCCCACAATTGTTGGGATGTCATCGTCACCACTCACGAATTCCAGATTTTGCCACGTCCTGCTCGCAAAAGAAAACTTGTACGCTTCTTCAGGTACTGTTGCCAGATTCGCTGAGAAGGTAAGATCAAAACCCAATATTTTGTGAGTTTTAGCGGTATTTACCCAGCCGTTGGCCAGACCATTAGCAAATGAAATAATGCCGGGCTCCATATATTCTTGTAGGTAGGCTTGAGCGTCTTCTGGCCCAGCTCGCAGGGTGCCTTCAAGTTCTATTTGTGCCGAAGCTGGCTTCATCAGTAATAGACCAAATGACAAGAAGAAAGTAAGTCTTATCAGATTTTTCATAGTTCCATTTTATAAGTTAAGGGTCTAATTTACGATTATTGTGAGATCGCTGCAAACTTGGCCGCAAAGATTGAAAACTCTGAGGCTCCAGTTCCTTACTTTCGCTGAATGGTCGTTTTTTATCGATTGGGTATTTGGTTCTACTGGCTTGTCATCCACCTTCTCAAACCTATTAATGAAAAGGCCAAGAGGTTTGTGAAGGGGCGGAGAGGCTGGCGAAATGAACTCTCGAAAGTGTTTGCTGAGAGGAATGGTGCCATCGTTTGGTTTCATGCGGCTTCCCTTGGAGAGTTTGAGCAGGGTAGGCCTGTCATAGAGTCGCTTAGGAAGCAGAAACCCAATTGCAAAATTCTTCTCACCTTCTTTTCACCCTCAGGGTATGAAATAAGAAAGAACTATGATCAGGCAGATTGGGTCATGTATTTGCCTATCGACACACCTTCCAATGCTAAATTTTTTATAGACAAAGTGCGACCCCAAATGGCCGTCTTTATAAAATACGAATTTTGGTATTTCTACCTGAAGAAGCTTCAGAATAGGGAAATCCCAACACTTGTAATCTCAAGTGTTTTCCGGGAAAATCAGCTGTTTTTTCACTGGACAAGTGGTTTTTACAGAAAGTTGCTACGAAAAATCGATCACTATTTTGTTCAGGACGATCTGTCCGAAAAATTAATTCGTAGCATTGGAGCCAAAAACGTTACGGTATCTGGGGATACCCGGTTTGACAGGGTGAT
>CAYORY010000239.1:0-2775 GCA_964406435.1 uncultured Roseivirgaceae bacterium
CCGGCATTTTGCAGGATTTTAAAAAAGGTACCTCGCTCAATGTTAGGGGAACCCTCAAACATCAGGTGCTCAAAAAAGTGAGCGAATCCGCTTCTGCCTTGTTTCTCGTTTTTGGATCCGACATGGTAAAGGACGGACACATTTACGATAGGGGTAGAATTGTCTTGGTGAAGGATGACGTGCAGGCCATTGTCAAGATCGTATTCTTCGAATTCAATTCGACGATCCTGCGCTTGCGCAATGGACGTCACCATAAAGGTGATTAGAAAGAATTTCTTCATGTTATATACTGTTTTAGATTCTCAAAAGTAATGGCTTTAATTTAGCTGAGGCTCTTAATTATTTTGAAAGGTATAATTCCAATCCGAATAGATAAACCTGCCGACATCTTCGTTTGGTTCCGTAGGGGAAATGTGGACGTTGGCCACTTCCCTGAAAACTTTCCCGATCGTGTACATCCACTCTTCTGCTTCGTATCCTACATATAAGAGGTGGAAAGCATACAGATCCTTCTCAGCCCGCTCGAAGTAGATGTCGCGGCGAATTTTTGAGTAATTCTGAATGGCGGCTCGCAGGTCTTTGTATTTTCTGTTCATGGATTTATCAGCGGTGTAGGAGGGAAGGCCTTTCACCATGTTTTTGTTTTGCCAGTGATAAGCCATCGGGTTGTTCCACCAGCGAGGGAAGGAAACGGTGGCGAATCCACTTTCAGAAATCATAATGGAGGTAACAAACAAAGGGTTGATTTTGGCGGCTTGGCTTTCTTCCACAATCAGCCGAGCTAGTTCGTGAGGATTCGTTTTCTCCTGACCGTCCACATCTTGCAAGAAGTACAGCGATTGTGGAAAGTTGTCACCCAGATAATTACCAAGTCTCTGAATGAATTCTTCAGAATAAAAATCAATAGTGGAAATGTCGACAGGACTTTGAGGTTCGGAGGGATATTCGTAGAATTCAAAATTGTTCAAAGAGGTAAAGTCGCCACCTTTAGAAAGTGCAGGCCTCACGCACCTAAAGCCAATGGAATAGTTGTAGTTGCTCGGGGCTGCATAGCTGCGTTTATACACTTTTAGGTACTCGGGGCTTGGACTGCCCCAGCCTCCACCACGAACCACTCTTGACCTTCCGTCATCCAAGTTGGCAGGGTTACAATCCTCTCCGTAAGAATAGAAAGTTGGATCGTACCAATCGGATGTCCATTCCCACACATTGCCTGCCATCCCGTACAGTCCATAGGCGTTTTGTTTTTGGGATTTCACAGTGGCAAGTCGCCACCATTCACTTTTCATTTCTCCTTTGTCTGTGTCATAGTTGGCCCAGGAATCGTCGAACTCATCGCCCCACGGGAAGTCCTTTTGCTCCAAACCACCACGCGCAGCATATTCCCACTCTGCTTCCGTGGGGAGGCGGTAACCTTCTGCGGCACTATCTAACTCCCATGATTCTAATCCCCATTTATCGAGCGTCCCGGATTTGATGTAGCTAGGTTTCAACCCTTCTTTAGCACTTCTCCAGTTGCAATAATTGATAGCGTGGTACCAGCTAACCCCGGAAATGGGTTGTTCGGGAATGTTGTACGAGGAGTAGACCCAGTAACGAGTTGGGTTGCCACCATCATTCACGTATTCTTGAAAATCAGCGTACGTGACTGGGGTTTCGTCCATGTAAAAGCCAGATATTTTGATGGACCGAACTGGTTTTTCGAAAGCCGTTTCAGCTGAGTCCCCCATCAAAAATTCTCCAGAAGGAACGAGCACCATGCGCTTATGTCCGTCCAAGAATTTCGAAAGTGAGTCAGTGGAAATGAGACAATTTTCTTGTTCAGTTTGTACTGATGGATTGGTACATCCAATAAGTATGAGGACAGCAAAAGGCCAAAGTTTGGTCATGATTCGAAGTTAGAGAATCGAGGGTTATCCTTTCAGACGAACGGCATACAAGCGACTCAAATTGATGTCTTTCTCACCTGTCCCGATGGTTTCGGTTCTGTCACCGATACCATCGGTAGATTTCTGAGTACTTCGATACTTGATACCTGTTATTTCACCGGATTCGTTTTTTACCCAGTCAAGAAAAATAACCGAGTGACCTGATTTGTTGTTTCTCCAGAACTGGACAAAGTCCCCAGCTTTCACATCTGAAAGGTTCACTTTGGTGCCAAGATCGAGGAAGTGCAAAGCGTATAAACATTGCGTTTCGGCTGATGCTTCGTTGGTGCCATACCAATTTCGCTGAAGCCATTTGACCTGGTCGACAGAGAGGTGATCTATTTTCCCAGCCTGATCAAGTGCGTCGAACGCCACCGTGAAAGTGTAGCCACTGCAGAATGTTCCTTGGGCGCTTTTGCTTAGAATTTGTTCATTCTTAAATACGATGTTCTTGGGTGTCCCAGAGCTCGACCATTTGTAGCCGCCACCTTCATAGGCATTGGCAATTAGGATCACCCGATCATTTAAGTTTTGGGCAGATGCAATTGCAAAAGCACAAAGGAGCACTATGGTCAAATTGATTTTCAAAACACTAGTTAAAGCTATTCAATAAATTCTTCGAGACTTCATTTTCGAGTCTGGGACCAAATTTGGCAACCACCTGAGCACTCGCTAAGCTTGCTAGTTCGCCCGCTTGCTTTCTGGAAAATCCATTAGTGATGCCATAAAGAAAAGCACCGGCAAACATGTCACCGGCTCCTGTCGTGTCTATGGCTGTCACCTTATTTCCTTCAATTTCGATTTTTGATTCTCCATCCCAAATCCATGCTCCTTTTTCGCTTCGGGT
>CAYORY010000240.1:0-2728 GCA_964406435.1 uncultured Roseivirgaceae bacterium
GGTCGGCATCACGCAGGTGGAGTCAATTGCAGGATCAGGAGTTGGTGATTTATGACATATCGGGAACTACCGCCATCGACCTGATCAAAGGGGAAACTGCTTCCTTATTCGTGGAATCTAAGGCTCAGGCAAATCATGAGCTGTTGAAATTTCAGATTGATCCCTACAGAAGGAGGAAACGACTGAACCCCTACCATGAAAATCTTCGAGAATTCAGCTCAGTGGCTATTTCGAAAGGAGCGCTTAGGTACGGAGAGTTGGCCAATAACCGGATACTTATCCTCGATTCCTTGCTCACGGGGCTTTCGATAGAGAACCCAATTGAAGCGGATATTTTAATCATTAACAATCATTCGGTGAAGAGCATCGACTGGCTCCAGCGAAACTTCACCTTCAAGACGCTGGTCATTGGTTCGGATAACTCCACTTACTATTCTGAATGGCTCAAGAAAGAGCTGAAATCCAAAAAAATAAAGGCCCACAGCCTGCTGATTGATGGGAGTTGGAGTAAGAAAATTCCAAGAAAGAGGCGAAAAGCCTAGGTGTATTCACCAATCTTTTTTCCTGAAAATTCGAAAAGAAAACCGCAAGGAAGTAGATTTGAGTACAACCATTTACCCATGACCCCAGACATTTCCTCGGCACTTACCCTTCTTGTTATTGGCATGATCACTGTTTTCGTCGTGCTACTTATGGTGGTGGTTACTGGCAATATTCTGATCAGGCTTGTCAATCGATTTGTGCCTGAAAGCAAGGATGGCATTTCGGAAAAAACACTAGCGGTGCTTACAGCGACAGTCGAGTCTGTCACGGGTGGAAAGGGAAAAATTACCAAAATCGAGAAGCAATAATCCAAAGAATAAGATGGCAAGAGAAATTGGACTGAGTTTGGTCTATCGCGACCTGTGGCAATCTTCTGGTAAGTACATGCCTCGGGTAGACCAACTGGTGCGAGTGGCAGAGCCGATTGTAGAAATGGGCTGTTTTGCTCGCGTAGAAACAAACGGAGGTGGTTTCGAGCAGATCAATTTGCTCTATGGAGAAAACCCAAACAAGTCCGTAAGAGAATGGACTCAGCCATTCAACGATGCGGGCATCCAGACGCACATGCTGGAGCGCGGACTGAATGGACTAAGAATGTATCCTGTGCCGAAAGACGTGCGCAGGCTGATGTTCAAACTGAAGAAAATTCAGGGAACGGATATCTCAAGATCCTTTGACGGACTCAATGACATACGGAATTTGAAACTGTCCATCGACTATGCAAAAGAGGGAGGGATGATTTCGCAATGTGCGCTGTGCATTACCCATTCCGAAATTCATACGGCTGACTACTTCATCCACATGGCAGGTGAGCTGATAGATATGGGAGCAGACGAAATCTGCATCAAAGACATGGCCGGAATTGGCCGTCCTGCTACCATCGGTCGAATTGTCGAAGGAATAAAAGCGATCAAAAAGGACATCATCGTGGAGTATCACGGTCACTCCGGCCCGGGCTTTAGTGTGGCTTCTTCTCTGGAAGCGGCAAGGGCGGGAGCAGAGTTCATTGATGTGGGGATGGAGCCACTTTCCTACGGCACGAGTCACGCCGATGTGCTCACCGTTCATGAAATGCTGCGCGATGCAGGCTTCTCATTGCCCGATATCAACATGAAAGCCTACATGCAGGCTCGTTCGCTTACTCAGGAATTCATCGATGATTTTCTGGGCTACTACATCAATCCCAAAAATCGACTCATGAATGCCTTGCTCATCGGGCCTGGACTGCCCGGAGGAATGATGGGAAGCTTGATGTCTGATTTGGAAAATAATTTGGTCAGCCTGAACAAATGGATGGCCAAGAACGGAAAACCGGAGGTCACTCAGGATGAGTTGTTGATTGCACTTTTCGATGAAGTGGAAACCATTTGGCCACAGATGGGATATCCGCCATTGGTCACGCCATTTAGCCAATACGTGAAAAATGCTGCCTTAGTGAATGTCATGCAAATGATGAAAGGAAAGGATCGTTGGTCACTTCTTGACGATAATACGTGGGACATGCTCCTTGGAAAATCAGGAAGATTGCCCGGCGAGGTGAGCGATGAGCTCAAGAAACTGGCAGATGCACAGGAGAGATCGTTTTTTACGGGTGATCCGCAGGATCTTCAGCCGGATTCACTTGATGAGTATCGCCAAAAGATGCAGGAAAAAGGATGGGATGTGGGGCCGGATGACGAGGAGCTATTTGAGTATGCCATGCACCCCACACAATACGAAGCTTACAAATCAGGAAAAGCCAAAGAAGACTTTGAGAGCGATTTGGCGAAAAGGAGGGAGGAGCAAAATGCACCTGCCGCATCTGCTGGAGCGGTTGCTCAGCCCAAGACCCTGAACATCGAAGTGAATGGTGAGAAGTACAAAGTGCATGTGAGCTACGATGATGCTGCTGTTCTTCAAGAGACCAGTTCGGCTCCTGTGGCTTCTTCGAGCGGAATGGCCACCAAGGAAATAGTTGCACCTCTAGAAGGTACCATTCACCTGACCAAGGACTCCACGGAGAAGCCACTTAAGGTCGGTGACAAGGTGAATGTGGGCGATATCGTTTGCTACATTGAGGCGATGAAGGTGAGCAACGCGATCAAGTCGGATGTGGAGGGTGTCATCACTGAAATTTTGGTGAAGGATGCTGACAGCATTTTGGATGATGATGTTTTATTCCGCTTAAGCTAAGATCTTGGATTTA
>CAYORY010000241.1:0-2720 GCA_964406435.1 uncultured Roseivirgaceae bacterium
GTTGAATATGTTCCAGGAAAACAGGCGGGACTTGGGTTGTGGATGGGGTTATTGAAAGAACTAGTCGGCAGTGACGGTCAGCCAAGAATCCATGTTATAAATTTCAAAACACTCGATGGTTCGGAGATCAGGGTGAGGCTTTCCGAACATTTATCTGCGCATGACAAGAAGAGTCCTGATTATTTTGTTCATGACGACAGAGCCGAACTTTATATGCATTCTACCTCCGGCATTCAGCAGGGATCACCACTGAGCGACCCGTCAAGAGAAAAAGAATTGAACAAGGCCGGAGATACACTTATGGTTAGCTATGAGGCCTTTTCAGGCAAACTTATTAAAACGATGAAGCATCTCAAAGTCGATGACAAAAAGGTTGCGGAGTGGATGCTATTGATCATTATGTCCCCATCCATTGCCCAATCTGTTATACAAAAGGAACATCCGGATGTCAAGAAAGGCGAAATGTCTTTGATTTTTGAACTGGTCTCGACCTGGATGTTGGCAGAACCGGCTCGTCACCTATCAAGTATGATTAGTGGAGTTCTTGAATTGGAGCTCATTGAAAGTGGGGCCCGAACTTTCAGAGATGCACTCACTGTCACCCATCCAATGTCTCATCAGGGGTCTGAGGCGCACGGTAGAAGTGCCCAAAAGGCAGAGAAGTCTAATGATCCAAAGAGCTCAGGAATCAACTATAACGCAGCAATGGAAAAACAAAAAGCACAATTTGACATGTTCGGTGTACACGCGAGAGCTGAAATTTTTGAGTTGGTGCGATTCTACACCGAGGAGGTAAGTAAAGCTCTGATGAAGTAACAGGGATGGGAGTAAATCGAAAGGAAATTCAGGCTACAACAAAGTGAGACTAGCATCCCAACCTCAGAGAGTTCCCCGATCAAAGGGAAAGCGACAAGGCAGAGCCATTGCTTATTCCTTCAATGATAAAGACAGCGTTACTTACAACGGCTATTTGAACAATAGCTCAATCATCCAGATGCAGGCTGAGAAGGTGAAGAATATTGACTTCAGAGTCCGAAATGCGCTCACTCGTTTTGATGATTTTACCCCGACTCAGGAGGTCAGTCCTTTCAACAATTATCTTGATTCAGTCCAACGAATGCTGGATGATGGCCTCTCAAAAGATGAAAGGACGGCTATTTCCTTCCCTAATCAAAAGGATGTTCAATCTAAAAATATACCGGTTATCCAGAGAGCCGCAGCAGATCACGTAGATGAAATGGCCGATGATGATGATGATCATTTCGATGGTGAGTCTGACGAACAAGACGCGGACTGGAGTGAACTGAATATTGATGTGATCGAACAAAGACTGGGCAATGGTGCCGACGATGTTCTCTTCAATATTTTTCTCAATTTGGTACGACATCACCTGGGCCAAGAAATGGGTGAAGATGACAACTATCGCGATGCATTCGAGCAATGGACGGCAGAAGGCGTCATGACTAGAGGGAGGTTCAAGGGGTTAATTTCGGACAGTTTAATGGTTACGGACGCAGATGATGAATCTTACGATATCCTGCAAATGGCGCGAGAAGGGGGCACATATTCGTACAATACCGACCAAAATGGAAATTATATTGGCACCCACAATAATCATACTTATTTGAACATTATCTACCTAAGGGATGGACAGGGCAATATCGATTTTAGAGTAAATCCTGCCCAAGAACGGGAAGAGTTCAACAACGAAGCTGGCGAAAACATTGAAGAAGATGATATTGATTGGGAATACCCTGTAGACAATGACTCCCAAATAGATATGGGAGGGATGCTTGCGAATCCAAATGAAGCGCTCATGCCCTCAGGCAAGAAAATAAATCTGGTCACTGGTAGTCGTGCACAGCACTTTGCCATTGCCGATAGCTTGTATGACAATGAGCGTGAAGGCACTTGGACATGGCATCATTTGTCCAATGAGTTTGAAATGATCCTAGTCGATATGAGAGTTCATGCCAAACATGGGCACAACGGGGGTGTGCATTTATGGAGAGAGCAATAAAAGAAAAGAACCAAAGGTTACTGAAAAGCCTGAATATTCCCGTTTTAGGGTGGCTTCCAAGTATTGAAAAGTTCACAAAAATTCGTCCGGTTGAGGAGGTAACTGAAAGAGTAGCTGCGTTGACGCTGATTGCGTTGAAAGGTCAAAGGGCTCCTGAATCATTAGTGAATAGCGTGAGTAAAACATTGCAGGGACAACAGTTTTTTACGGCACAAGAAAGATCACTTTATTGCCAAGAGAGCCCAGAAGAGCATGAGCTGATAGATGCAACATGGAGATACGAAGGCATAGGGCTTTTGCTTTGGAGCCTATCGTTAATCGACTCGCTTGGTTTGCCGAAAATGCCATTCGATCTTGAAGATATCATTCCTGTATTGTCTTCTCATTCAATTGAAGAGCTATCGAAAAGAGCCAAAAAGAGAAGTATCCGTGAAATTGAAGAGCAGGTTGACTTATATTATCAGCTCAATTGGGCGTGCACCGAAGCAAGAATTCGAAAATCATCCATTCGTAATTTGGATGCTAGTGTAGTGTACGAACGACTCTATGCCCTGAATTGGCTCACCTCCAACATAAATTGGGACGATGTACAAGTAGATTCCTGACGACAAACATTAAACACTCCTCCCCATCTGTTTCATTTCACGCTTCACTCCTTCCAGAATGTCTTTTTCTTTTACCGCTTTGGTTTCATATCCAG
>CAYORY010000242.1:0-2697 GCA_964406435.1 uncultured Roseivirgaceae bacterium
AGCTTATCATCTTGACCGGTTCCAACATGTCTGGCAAGAGTACTTTCCTGAGAACCGTGGGAATTAATTTAGTGCTGGCAAGAATAGGATCATGCATTTGTGCCGAAAAAGCTGACATAGATCCCATGGATGTTTTCGTACAAATGAAGGTTTCTGACTCCTTGGCTGGAGGCCAATCGTATTTTTTCGCCGAGGTTGATCGACTCAGGTTTATCAAAGAATCACTTGAAAAAAGTAATGGCTTGGTACTGTTGGATGAAATTCTGCGAGGAACCAACTCGGAAGACAAACAAGTTGGCACCATAGAATTCTTAAAAAAACTGCAAAAACTAGGAGCTTCAGGGATTGTTGCCACTCACGACCTTGGCGTGTATCAATTGGCCGATGAATATCCAGAAAGCATCTCAACCAAATGCTTCGAGGTAGAAATCAAAGGTGATCAGTTGCTATTTGATTACAAGCTTAGAGAGGGTGTTTGCACCAGCAAAAATGCAACCGTCATCCTGAAGCAAAATGGAATCATTGATTGATCTGCCTTTTGGTACTTCAGGTCCAACATATCATTTCTGATTATCTTGGATAACTAAATTCCACCCGATGAAACACCTGCTAATCCTCACGTTTCTGTGCATTTCATATTGCTCTTTTAGCCAAACTGAGATCGAGGAGATATTTGAAGAAATAGAAACGATCGAGAAGAAATTCCAAGCTGACAATCCAATTTGGCGTGGTGAACATCCGGAGGTCTACCCTGTTCAGAACCTTGAAAACCTAATCGTAAAAACCGAACTACTTAGAGAGCAACTCATAAGACTAGAATCGCTTGTTCCATCATCGCTTTCTAATCAGGACAAGATCAACCGCGAAGTGCGCATCCTGCAATTAAGAGACGAAGTGAGTGAGGTCGATTTTAACATGCACTTGATCACCATCAATGCCGAAGGTGGTCGATATAGCTCACCCGTGTTCTTCCTTTCCAGGTTGCCTTTCGAAACCATCAAGGACTACCAGGACTATCTAAAATGGCTGCCCAGTTATGCCAATGTGGTCCGACAGGAAAAGCAAATGCTTGAAGACGGCATGAAGGCGGGTGTGCTCGTCCCAAAGGTCATTGCCCAGAATGCTGTTTTATTGTTGAAACCGTGGACTGGCGAGGCACGATCCACACCTTTCTTTGAGCCACTAACAAAATTACCAAAGGATATTTCAGAGGCCGATAAACAAGCCCTGACAGATCAGGCCATCAGAATCATTGAGAAAGATTTGATTCCTGCATATAAAGACCTGAGTTCATTTCTTTCAGGAAAATACATGAAAGTAGCACCGGAAGAGGTTGGGGTTTCAGCGATGAAAAACGGGAAAGCGTATTATGAAAACAGAGTGAGGCATTACACCACATTGGACATGAGTCCAGCTTCCGTGTTTAGTCTGGGGCATCAGGAAGTCACCCGAATTAAGGGACTAATGGAGCAAATAATTGAAGACCTAGAATTCGAAGGTTCCTTTGCTGATTTTTTTCAGTTTCTCCGCTCCGATCCTCAATTTTATGCCAAGTCTCCGGAGGAACTACTGAGCAAGGCAGCCTGGCTCAGCAAGCAGGCCGAAGGTCAGCTTCCAAGGCTATTTTCAGAATTGTACGAGCTACCATTCACAGTCGAACCTGTTCCATTGAACATCGCTCCGACTTACACTGCCGGACGGTATGTTCATGGTAGCAGAGAGCGAAATACCCCCGGCACCTATTGGGTCAACACGTATGATTTACCCAGCCGATCGCTCTACACTCTGCCAGCACTCACTGTTCACGAGGCTGTTCCTGGTCATCACCTGCAAACGATGATTGCTGCGGAGCTTGAAGGTTTACCGGACTTCCGCACTTCTTATTACATCAGTGCATTTGGCGAAGGTTGGGGATTGTACTCAGAGTATCTGGGTGAAGAAATGGGGATGTATTCCACGCCATACGAATGGTTTGGGAGGTACACGTATGAAATGTGGAGAGCTTGCCGGCTCGTCGTAGATGTCGGGATTCATTACAAAGGCTGGACTCGACAGCAAGCGGTGGATTTCATGGCCTCAAACACGGCACTTTCCATGCATGAAGTGAATACCGAGATTGATCGGTATATCGGTTGGCCTGGGCAAGCAGTGAGTTATAAAATTGGGGAACTTACCATCAAAGCACTGCGAGCAGAATCGGAAGAAGCACTCGGTGATAAATTCAACATTCAGGAATTTCACAAGGTCATTTTATCTAATGGCTCGATTCCGCTAACGGCTCTGAGGGAGGAAGTACAACGATGGATTGACTCTAAAAATGAATGATCACTCTTTTTCATGGAATGGCATAATCCCCATTCATAGCCTCGCGAACTGGCCATTATTCTTGATTCCTTTATTCGTTTGTTTAGTAATTTCCCATTTAATCCAACCTTCTTGCCATGAAAATGAAATACATATCCGGCCTCCTTGTCTTTTTACTCCTTGCCTGCCAGCCAACCCAGGAATCTGCCAGGCAGGAGGTTCAAATCCTCCCGCCACCTGATCTCTATCAGGATTTGTTTTATGATGTGCAGTCACGATCGGATTTGTTTCCGGATAGTAAAACGTTTGTGGACGTCATCCCGAAACGGGATGTAGAGGAAATTCTTGCGGCATATGACGAGCTAGAAAACAAAGAGGACAAGGACGTGCTCC
>CAYORY010000243.1:0-2680 GCA_964406435.1 uncultured Roseivirgaceae bacterium
TTTTGGGAAGGAAAGTGGGCTTGGGGGTGCGCGGGTCACTTCCATGCATTTTGTAGAGGATCTTCAAGTTTTGGTCGTGGGGTATGAAAGTGGCGTCATCGATTTGTTGTACGCCGAGGGGAGCATTACCACCATCAGCACCGTGCGAGACGCACCCATAGTGGCTGAAAAATCCATAAAATCAATTACATCCAACAATCAGCGAGCGTACTTAGCGACAGGCTTTGGTGTGGTCTATTTGGACCTGTCCAATGAGCGAGTGGTAGAAAGCTATCGTAGCATAGGAGTTGGTGGTGCTCAGTTAGAAATAGACGAAGTGCTAGTGAGTCGAGATTCTTTGTACATTATTTCAGAGCAGGGAATTCAGGCAGGCAGTTTCAATGATAACCTTTTGGATTTCAACGACTGGGTGGTTTTTAATGAGACTAGCTCTGGCACGTTTCGGCATCTGGTTGCTCATGATGGAAAATTATTTGCAGTAAAGGATGGCGATCAGCTTTGGTCATTTGATGGAGCAAATTGGTCCTCAACTGGGCTTGTGTTTGAATCTGAGGTCAGAGCATTGCATTCCGGCAGTGCCCTCTTTGCACTTACTAATTCTAAGATTTTTAATGTAGACCTCTCAATAGAACTAGAAATGGATCAAGGCCAGTTTTCGGCAGGAAATGATCTTGCAGAGACAGATGGTTTTTGGTTCATCGCAGATGAAGACCTGGGCCTGATGGCTGGGCAGGGTGAGTTAGCTCCCTCCAACCCATCCGGCCCATTGAGGGACTACCCATCTAGAATGAAATGGATCGTCGGGACGCTTTACAGCCTCTATGGCCCTAGTCCATCGGCTTATGGTGGCAGTTCGGACAGTTTAGGTTTTTCTTACTTTTCGCAAGGAGCCTGGGTCACTGAAAGCATCAATGGCTTCAGTAACATCACAGATGTGGCTGCCATTGGACAGAGTCTTTATTTTTCTTCATTGGGTCACGGATTGTACGACTATCAGAATAGTATCGCTTTCAATGAAGCAAATTCACCTTTGGAAGTTAGCGGCGGAATCGGCACAGTGGATATCACCAGTTTAGAATCGTTCGGCAATAACCTGTGGATAGCCGCGTACAACACTGGTAATTCGATCATCAATTATGCGAATAGTGAATTCACTTTATTCGATCAGGGAGCCACGGGTACGAGATACCCTGTGGATATGGACATTTCCAACGAAGGGGTTATATGGATTCGCAAGGGAAATTTTGAAGGAGGAGGGCTGAGTGCGTTTGATCCGGCTACCGATCAGCAGCGATCAATGGGCACAGGTGCTGGACTGCCAGCCAGTCAGACTACCGGGCTGGTCATAGATAGCGAGGATAGAGTATGGATCAGCACCACGGATGGCTTGGCAACCTACGATGGAGCTTCTTTTCCGTTTAACTCTTTCAATATCTCAGTGCCTGTTTTTCAAAATGGTTTTTTGTTTGAGGACGAGCAGATCAATGATGTGATGACTGATGGAGGCGACCGCATATGGGTTGCGACACAGGATGGTGTTTGGGTTTTGGAAGATGATCTATCGGCGGTGGTGGCTCGCTACACTGCCGAGAACAGCCCTCTCCCATCCAATGAAATCCGGTCTTTTGGGTACGACGAGGCTACTGGTGAAGTATTTATTTCCACCTCCCGAGGTTTGGTAAGTTATCGTTCCGCATCCTCCAAAGGAGAGCCCGTTCATTCCTCATCCATTACCGTGTTTCCAAATCCGGTCTCATCCGGGTTTAGTGGTCAGGTGGGTATCACCGGACTTGCTAAGAACGCGACCTTAAAAATCACCGATGTAAAAGGCCGATTAGTAAAGGAAATTAATGCCAACGGCAGTACGGCCAGTTGGGATTTGAGTACGCATACGGGTGGGCGAGCGCTCACCGGCATCTACTTGATTTTTAGTAGTACGGCAGACGGTCAGGAGACCATGGTCGGAAAAATTGCCGTCCTGAAATGATCACCAAAACCAGAGGAATAGTACTGAGCCATATTCCGTATGGTGAATCATCCATCATTGTAAAAATGTACACGGAGGAATTTGGCTACCAGGGCTTCATCGTGAACAGCGTACGCAGCGCCAAATCCAGACAGGGCATGGCTTATTTCCAGCCATTTACTTTTCTGGATTTGGTCATCTACATGAAGACCACCCGAGATATTCAGCGAATTTCGGAGTTCAAGTCGGTCATGAGCTGGTATGCCGATAGCATCAAAAAGCAAACAATTTTGCTATTCCTTGCGGAGGTGCTGGACAAGCTGCTCAGAAATGAGCACGAATCCCAACCGTCCCTTTTTCGATTCTTAGAGACAGGGCTTTCGTACTTTAAGCAGGCTGAGAATGTCTCGAATTTTCATCTGCAGTTTCTTTTAAAACTGAGTAATCATTTGGGATTGGATGTAATGTCGGGTCAGGAGCTTTTTCAGAACATGAACAAGGTCACTGATCAGGCCGAGTTAGAATCATTGATAAATGCGCTCCTATCAGCCGAATATGACCAAGCAATCGACGCAAGTGGAGAACTAAGATTCAATGCATTGGAAGCACTGATTGCGTTTTATCATCACCATGTACCCGGATTCGGACAGGTTCAATCTCTAAAAGTACTCAGGCAAATTTTTAGGTAAGCCGCCAAAACTCTAAATTGGCAGT
>CAYORY010000244.1:0-2668 GCA_964406435.1 uncultured Roseivirgaceae bacterium
TGCAAGGAAGAGATTTGGATGAGGTGCTGCCAGAGGTCGAGCGGTATGCTGTGGATGAGTTGATGCCAGTCTTGGCGAAAGGGGGGTTTGTGACTCAGGAAAATCGAGAAGAAGCGGCGGCCATAATGGCTCGATATTCGGGCATTTCCGAGAAAGTAATCCTACAGTACAACCTGGACGTCCCTACCAATTTTTTCTGGAAAGAATTACTGCGTGAAGAGGGCTTCACCATCGGAAGGCTCGACTCTCGATACAAAGGAATTGATAGAAATGATGGTGGAGATGGCCCTGACTATAACTCCGAATTGACTAGCTGGCTCCATGCTTTCACTCCTGCAGTCAATTACTATTTCAGCAATGTGCTGAACTACAAGACTGACATCAAATACAACATGTTTGGCCCTGTGCATCCGTGGGACAGATCGGGCGATAACACTGGAGAGAATCTGCAGCGAGCCATGGCCATGAACCCATATATGCACGTCATGATTCAGTCAGGGATCTATGATGGAGCTACGAAGTACTTCGATGCTAAGTACACCATGTGGCAAATAGACCCAAGTGGGAAAATGAAAGATCGCTTTTCATTCAAGACCTATCGTTCCGGTCACATGATGTACCTGCGAAATGAAGACTTGATCGACTCCAATGAACACATCAAAGAGTTCATCAAGAAAAGCACGCCAGCCAAGGGTGCTCCTGCGAAATACTAGCGATGCGCCCATTCCTGATTTTGTCCATCCTGATCCTTGCATGGAATATACGGGCTCAGGAGGGTCGCGAGCATTTTGTGTATTTGCTTCAGGTCGTCCCTGAAGTATTGATTTCTCCACGTTATTATTCGAATGATAATTTCTTGGGTGTGCAAGTGGATGGGTACAAAAAACCTACTCTGCTCATTTCCAAAGCGGCAGGGCAGGCACTCAGGAAAGTTCAGGAAGAGTTGAGACATGAGGGGCTTGGCTTTAAAATTTTCGATGCGTACCGTCCTCAAAAAGCAGTCGATCATTTTGTGCGATGGGCCAAAGATCCAGCCGATACATTGACGAAAGCAAAGTATTATCCTGAAACCAAAAAATCCGAAGTATTCAAGCTAGGGTATGTGGCCAGCAAATCGGGACATACCAGAGGCAGTACCGTAGATCTGACTATTATCGATCTGGCCACCAAGGAAGAAATTGATATGGGAAGTGGTTGGGATTTTTTCGGAGAAATTTCCTGGCACTCAAGCGATCTTGTTTCTCCAGAGCAAAAAGCCAATCGCAGAAAACTAAAGGCAATTATGGAGAAATATGGCTTCAAAGCTTACTACAAGGAGTGGTGGCACTACACCCTGATAGACGAGCCATTTCCTACAACTTATTTTGATTTTGACGTGGAGTAGTTAAGAAAATGGAGCCAGATCCGGTTCCATGAATTGCTTCTTAGCTTCAGGATTTCCAAATACATCGAATCCATAATGCTGGCCAAGTAGTTCCTTGAAATTGGTAGACAAACGAGGGAATTCAAGGATGAATTCTTCAAAGTTGGTCGATTCAGCTTTTCTCATAAAATGATCAACCGTTTTCACCGCTGCAATTGTCACCGTCTCATTGTATTTGTCTTTAGCTCCTTTTGCCAAGGCGTAGGATTTGATCTGCTCGCTCATGTTTTTCTCCGCCTGATCCAACCCATATTTTTGCAAATGAATATAGGCCAACCGAATGTGTGCTTCGTGCGAAAAATAACCCGCATGCAACGAATGATTCTCAAACTTGGATTCCAACTCTTCGTCAGTCAGGTCACAGTGATTTTTGCTTTTCATTTCTTCTTTCGCTTTGACTTGGACATTACACCGTAGACCATCATTAGAAGGATGCCCATTGCCATCACTAAAAAGTACCATTTGGTTTCTCCGGCCTGGTGCGTCCGGATTACATAAAGCACACAAAGTCCGAGTGCCAGGACAATTCCCAGAGAACTAAAAGCGCGCAATTGATTCGGGTTCATAGCTCTAAAATTAGGCAATAAAAAACCCCACTCCGAAAATCGAAGTGGGGTAAAAAAAATAAAAAAACTCTTTAGCTAGCGCAGAATTCCTTCAACCTTCTGTTCTTACCAGGCTCTCTCAATTTCTGTAGAGCCTTTTCTCTTATTTGTCTCACTCGCTCCCTGGTCAAGCCCATTGCGTCACCAATTTCCTCAAGGGTAAACGGATTTTCATGACCAATACCGAAGCTCATCATGATCACTTCTCGTTCTCTTGCCGTCAAGGTAGAAAGCGCTCTTAAAGTCTCCACTTTCAACGAATCATTGAATACCAGACTAGAGTCAGTGGCCCCTGTCGTTTGGTTTTCTAATACGTCCAAAAGTGAACCTGATTCATCCTCTCCAAAAGGAGCGTCCATCGACATCTGCTTTACCTCCGCACCGAGGGTATTTCGCACCTCACTTGGCTTCATTTCCAGAATTTCAGCCAATTCTTCTTCAGTGGGCTCACGCTCAAATTTTTGCTCTAGCTCGGCATACGCCCTCCTGATTTGATTGATCGCGCCTGATTTGTTCATAGGCAATCGCACAATTCTGGACTGCTCGGCTAGTGCCTGCATGATCGACTGACGTATCCACCAAACGGCATAGGAGATGAATTTGAAACCCTTGGTCTCATCAAATTTCTTTGCTGCCTTGA
>CAYORY010000245.1:0-2636 GCA_964406435.1 uncultured Roseivirgaceae bacterium
TTTCAGAATCTTTGAAGGTAATTCGGTCAATTCATGAAAAGTAGAAGCTTATTCGCATTACTTATCGTCCTATTTTCATTCGCTCAGGTACATGCACAAGCAGCCTCTTGGGGGCGAAAAGAAAGAGAAGTCAACCTGATTCTCTCCTCCGTAAAATCGTATTTGGGCACTAAATATAAGTATGGTGGTTTGGACAGAAGTGGGATTGACTGCTCGGGCCTCATTTATTTGAATTACAGCCAGGGTGGGGTGAGCGTACCTCGCACAGCCAAGGATCAGTCGAAGTTTGGCAAGAATGTAAATTGGAGCAGGCTGAGACCAGGTGATTTGGTTTTTTTTAAGTTCAAGCAAAAAGGCGCTGACTCATGGCATAGCGGCATCATTACCACCGTCGAGAAAAACAAAATCAGATTCATACATGCTTCTTCATCGAGAGGCGTAGTAGAATCTGACCTGCTTAGCGACTATTATCGTACGAATGTCAAAGGGTTTCGACGGGTGATCTAGAAGCCCCCGATCTTCAAAGTAATCACGTAATTCATTTTCCCGAAGGCATTCTCATTTGTATTCATCAGCTCCAAATCCTGAGTGAACCTTTTGCTCACACCCATACCAAGTCTGAAACTTCTGCTAAGATTCACCTCCACATTTCCTCCCGGCTCTACGTACCAAAAAACGTCCTCATCAATTATCCTTTCTCCGGGTACAGGTGGGTTATCATCTGTATAATCGGGCCCATAGCCAAGCCAACCCGCGCCACCAGAAACAGGGAAGGTGACGTGCACGACCTCATTTGAGAAAAAGATGAGCTCAAGAAACATTCCTCCATATCCTCCATAGATCACCACATCATTCAAAGGATCAATGTCCTCATATTTGGCGGTAGGAATAACGCCGTGCCCCTCGAGTCCGATACCCAACGTTCGATTGATAATCCAACCACCTCTAAGTCCCATGAGCACCATGGTCTCATTTCTAAATGACGTACTTCTGATAGAAAGTGCTCCAAAACCACCACTGTGACTCATACTGCCTGAGAGTGTACGAATATCATCGCGCTTTCTTCTCTGCTTTTCTTGAGGGGTGGTCTGATAATAAATAATTTTTGGTGTGCTGGACTGTGAAGTGTCTATCCCTGAAGCTGGCTCCACGGGCAATTGTGTGGTGTCCTGTTCTTGGGCCAGGGAAGAAATGGAGATAAGGAAAAGTGAGAGTAAAAGTGAAGTTTTCATTTTGATCAGTTAAAATACGCACTAAGGACAAGTGTTGAAAAAGAAGGTTTCTTATTGAAGCTTTTTTATTTCACAATTCATTTTTGAGACCGAGGGCAACACATTTGTGGTTGCCACAAAGCTTACCTATTTTACCCTGCCGATGTACACGTTCACTTCTATCTTCTTCACTCTGATCACTGCGTTCATGTTTCTGCGAATGCACCACCACCATGGATCAGACACTATGACTGAAAGGTTCATAATTCTGATTGGGTGCGTATTGTTCTTGATGCAAGCGGGCATGACCTTTCAGACATCCAAGACAGATAGCTACCGAGAGAAGCGAATTTTTACATTAGGGAATATCCTTTGTTCCGTACTCTTTGCAGCCTTGTTCTTTTGGTTTGTCGATCTAGAATCTGACAATATTTTCACCACCTTGCTGGGGCCAAAAAAATAAGTCGAACCAATCTGATCTCTAAGCTGAAATGTTAAGTGAAAATCGCATAGCGTTACTCAGAGGATTCATCAATGAAGAACCTGACGAACCATTCAACTATTACGCCCTGGCGCTGGAGTTTGTAGACACTGATAGTCAGGCCGCCGTAAGCATTCTTCAGGAGTTGATTGAGAATCATCCTCAGTACCTTCCCACCTACTACAAGCTGGCACACTTATATTGGGATTTAAATCAAATAGAAAAAGCTCAGGAATTATTCCAACTAGGAATAGGGCTGGCCGAACGACAAGGTGACTTAAAGACACTTGCCGAACTAAAAGCCGCATTTCAAAACTTCCAATTTGATCAGGATTAATTTAGAACGGTTCATCCTCATCCTCATGAGTAGGCATCTGACTCCCCTTGCTCGGCAGAGTGATGGTGAAATCTGAATTATCAGCTGAAGATCGGGGAAATGCGCTTTGACCAAAACCACCCGACGACACTTCCATGTCAGCGAATTTGGTAAACTTACCGATGAACTTCAGTCCAACAGTATCCGTCTTGCCGTTTCTGTGCTTGGCAATAATGACCTCTCCCAGCCCATTTAGCGGCATGCCAGATTCATCCTGAGTGATGCCGTAGTATTCAGGTCGATACAGGAACATAACCATATCCGCATCCTGCTCGATAGAACCCGACTCCCTCAAATCAGAAAGTTGAGGTTTCTTATCACCTCCTCTGGTCTCCACAGCTCTGCTCAACTGGGAAAGCGCCAAAACAGGCACATTCAATTCCTTTGCAATACCCTTGAGCGATCGCGAAATAGAGGCAATTTCCTGCTCTCGGTTTCCGCCACCACTTTTGGACGAATCGCCTGTCATAAGTTGGAGGTAATCAATAATGTTCTATTTCAGTCCATGCTGTGTAACCAGTCGTCGGCATTTGGCTCTTAGTTCCAGAATGCTGAGCGCCGGTGTATC